>JAFUWR010000153.1 GCA_017471125.1 Clostridia bacterium
CCCCATGCCGGGGGCCATCACGAAGGGCTTGTTGGCCAGCAGGCCCATGCAGATGGTGCCGATGGCGGAGGCGATGCACGTCGCCAGGAACACGCCGTTCCACAGCGCCTTGCCCTCCGCGCCGAAGCCCGTCAGCAGGTTTGGGTTCAGGGCGACGATGTAGGCCATCGTCATGAAGGTGGTCAGCCCGGCGATCAGCTCCGTGCGGACCGTGCTGCCGTTTTTCTTGATCTTGAACAGGGCGTCCATAGGGGGTCCCTCCTCGTTTTGTTGTCTGATAGTATGCCCGGTGCGGGGCGTCACAGCCCCAGCTTGACCATGATGCCGTCGGCGGTCACGCCGGGGTGGGTCACGTACAGCCGCGCGATCTGCTCCACCAGCCCGGCGTCGAAGCCGCGCCGCGCCGCGATCTCCGCCACGGGGCGGCCCTTGGCCGTCTCCCGCATGACCGTCTCGATGACCTGCTTCATGTCCGGCAGCATGGCCTTCTGGGTGGGGCGGTGGTCGATGTCCACGCGCTCGACGGCGACGCGCCCGTCCTCCACCGTGGCCAGCGCCAGCGTGATGGGCTGGTTGAACCGGCGCGGGCCGCAGGAGCCGGGGTTCAGGAGCACCGTGCCGCCCTGCCGCGATTCCTCGTAGCGGTGGCTGTGGCCGTAGACCACCAGCGCGTAGCCGGACAGGTCCGCGGGCAGGTCGCGCTTCTTGTGGGTCATGTAGACCCGGATGCCGCCCAGCTCGAAGTCGAGAAACGGCGGGATTTCCTCGGCCCACTCCTTGTCGTTGTTGCCGCGCACCACGTACACCGGCGCGATGGCCTCGAGGGTGCGCAGTATGCCCGCGTTGTTGATGTCGCCGCTGTGGAGGATGGCGTCGCAGCCCCGCAGGCGGTCGAGCACCTCCTGCCGCAGCAGCCCGTGGGTGTCTGACAATATGCCTAATCTCATGTGGCCTCCGCCTCCCTGATCGCCTTGATGCGCCGGTACATGCCGGGGTGGTCGTATTCGAGGAACTCGATGACGGGGTGGGGATCGACGTTCACCAGCTCGTCGCTGCTGACCTGCTTGAAGGTGGCGATGAGCGCCTCGCCGTAGCCGTTGCGCACGGCCTCGCGGTCGGCCTCGTACTCCTCCCGGCGGGAGCGGAAATTTTCAAAGATGCCGACGGCGTGGCTGACCGGCGTGAAGAAGCACATGTAGACGCCGATGAGCAGGTAGTAGTTGTTGCCCGCGATGCCGAAGGAATCGCGCGTCCAGGCGTTGATTTTAAGCAGCGCCCCCGGCGCGTGGACCGCCAGCACGAACAGCGCGAACGCCGCCGCGAGGATGCCGTAGGACAGGAGGTTCAGCAGGTTTTTCTTGTGCTTCAGGTGGCCGACCTCGTGGCTCAGCACGGCCAGCAGCTCGTCCTCCGCGTTCTCGTTGATGAAGTTGTCCGCGATGCCGAACTCCCGGTGCCACAGGAACTTGAGCAGAAAGGCGTTCTTGGACGTGCTCTTCTTCGACTCATCGTAGATGTTGACGATCCTGACCTTCTTTTTAGAGCCCTCCTGCAGGGCCATCACCTTGGTCCGCAGGTCGCCCTCGGGCATGGGCGTGAAGGTGTACTGCTTTTTCAGCACCCACAGCGATATGAGCGACGCGCCGACCACGAACGCGGCGATGACCGCGGCGACGGCCACGGCGATGAGCAGCGCCCGGCCCAGCGACACGGTGAAGCCGTCCGTCCACGCGGCCATGTGCTCGCCCACGAAGGTGAAGATCATGCCCAGCCCCACCATCACCACCATGTTTTGCAGGATGTCCAGCGCCGTGTCCTTGAAGAAGCCCTTGCGGTCCTGCCGGTTCAGGCCGTACTTCTCGCGGATGACGAAGGTGGTGTAGTAGCCGTCGACGGTGTCGATGACGTTGCCCACGACCTCAAAGACCAGCAGCGACAGGAGGTACACCCAGTACGGATTTCCGCCGGTCAGCCGCTCCAGCGTCGGGTAGAGCCGGGAATAGTACAGCGCCGTGTTGACGATGAACGTCACGGCCCGCACGATCAGCAGGCACCGGCGGTTGTCCGCCACGTAGGCGAGGTACTGCCGGTAGCGGTCGGCGTCGTAGACGTCGGCCACCTCTGGCGGCAGGGGCTTCTTCCGCTGCCGGTCGGCCATGACCATGGTCACAAGGTCGTAGACGATGGTGAGGGCCATGAAGAGCACCAGTAGGAGTCTGGCTGACATGGGCGCTCCTTTCTGCGCGTCGGTGGGGAAGGGTACGGTACTATTTTATCACAGTCCGCCACCGCGGGCAACCCGAATTTTGTGCAAGCCGGGGCGATGACTGCATAATAGGGAGTAGGCAATAGGCAGTAGGCAGTTACCCGTTGCCGCGTAGGGGCGCTGCCCCCAGCGCCCGCCGGTGCGTTAGCGGAGTAGCGGCGGTGCGTAAAAGGGGAAGGCAGGGGCATCGCCTGTACGCGGCAGCCTTGGCCCGCCCCGTGAGGGACAGTAAATGAAAAGGTCTGAATAAAACGTAAGCACCCATTATTTTGACGTCATAGGCACAGCGCCCTCAGTACGCTATAATAAAGGAAACGTACTGAGGAGGGATTTCAATGGCGGAAGCATCAACCCATGATCTGACTATTGAGGAATGGCGACAAGTCGTTCAGGA
>JAFUWR010000154.1 GCA_017471125.1 Clostridia bacterium
CCTGCTGGTGGGCCGCGGCGACGAGCAGCGCATACAGCTCACGCCAAACTTGCCCGCCCGGCTCCAGGCCCCGGTCGCCGAGGGTCAGCCGGTGGGCAGCGTGTCCGTCAGCCTGGACGGACGCGCCCTCGCGGACATCCCCGTGGTGGCCGCAGAGACCGTCGAGGCCCGCGGCCTCTCCGGCGGCGTCCGGCGCTTCTGGGCACAGTGGCCGATGGTCGGGTGAACCGGCCCGCGGCTGATTTCCCAAAATATTACATGAAATACACACTTTGGAAACAGCAATATTCAAAAAAAAACGAGTAACTATTATGTGATATTCTTGCAACGAAAGGGACAAAAGACGGTCCCGAAATACACCGACATGAGGAGGACTTGAGATGAAGCGATGGATATCACTGCTGCTGGCCCTGTGCATACTGGCGATGCTCGCGCCCGTGGCGCTGATGGAGGAACCTGAAGCGCCGGTGGAGGAGATCGAATTCGCGCTGGGCGAGGAGATCGCCGCGACCGACGAGGCCGAAGCGACGGTCGATGATGGCGAGGCGCTGGCCGTCGAGGAGGCCGACGCGGAGGGCATCGAGGCAGCGCCCATGGAGATCGCCGACATGGCGCTGCTTGAGCCCGGCGAGGAGGAGAACGAGGAGGAGGTCTACCACGGCGGCTTCTGGGAGGATTATTTCCAACTCGATGTCGGCGAGAGCCTCGACCTGTACGAGTATTTCGATCAGCCGGAATCCGGGGACGTGACGGTCGCCTTCACCAGCGAGGACCCGTCCGTGGCCACGGTGGACAAGGACGGCATGCTGACGGGCGTCGCATCGGGCGTCATCGGCCTCAAGGCGGTCTGGACCTGCGATGGCGGGGAATTTGACCAGGACCTCGAAGCGCGCGTGTTCGACGAGACCGACCTCAAGGATTTCTACCTCGTCAACATCGACGACGCCCACTTGCAGAAGCCCGGGTTCACCCTCCAGCTTGAGTGGGAATTCGAGCCGGAGACCGCCAGGGATTACTATCGCGTGGAGTGGAAGTCCAACGACGAGAGCGTCGCGACGATCGACCAGAACGGCATGTTGAAGATCGTGGGCGGCGGCATCGCCGACCTCACGGTCTCGCTGTGGCGGGACGACCAGGGCTTTGACGACTTGTACTATCGCTCCGGCTATTCATTCAAGGCCCTGTCTGACGATACCTCCGAGGGGATCGTCGATCCGTATGAGCAGTTCCCGGACGAGGTGATGGCGGAATATGTCTCGTACCGCTTCGACCTGAACGAGGACGGCATGCTGAGCGCCAACGAGATCGCCAAGGCCAAGAAGATCGAGCTGGACGGCAGGCAGTGGGGGATCACCTCCCTCGAGGGCATCCAGGCGCTCACCGCGCTGGAGACGCTGACGCTCAGGCGTTTTGACGAGGAACTCGACGCCCTCGACCTGAGCCAGAACACCGCACTGAAGTACCTCCGGGTCTGGGATGCCTATGGCCTGACCGAGCTGGACCTGAGCCACAACGCCGCGCTGAAGCGGCTGGAGCTCATCAACGAGCCCCTTGAGAAGGTGACCCTCAGCGACAAGGTCGCCTTTGAACGGCTGGAGTGGGATTGCGCCGCGCCGCTGCCGGATCTGAAGCAGTGGGCGAATACGCTCCAGTCGCTGGAGATCAGCCCCTCCAGCCAGGTGGACCTGAGCGCGCTCAAGAACCTCACGACGCTGGATTACTGGCCCGCCGGGGAGGACGTGGCCGTGAACGTGTCCGCGAACACCAAGCTCACGGAGATCTCGGGCTACTTCCCCAAGGGCATCGACCTGAGCAAGAACACCAAGCTCGAAAGCTTCTATTCGGAGGACGGCAGCGTCTTTGGCGCGCTGGACTTCTCGAAGAATACCGCGCTGAAGGAGGTCGAGGTGTACGGCTGCCAGGCCGTGTCCATCGACCTGAGCAAGTGCGCCGCGCTGCAGACCTGCATCCTCGAGGATATCGAAGGCCTGACCAGCGTGAAGCTCGCGAGCCATCCCAAGCTCGACCGGCTGGAGGTGTGGTGCGACACCGTGAAGGAGCTGGACATCTCCGGCAGCCCCCTCCTGCTGGCGCGCTACAAGGCCGGCAAGCTCAAGGAGCTCTCCAAAGGGATCAAGGTCATCACAGAATCCTCCGTGCCGACCAACCCCACCAGCGTGGTCATCAGCGGCGCCAAGACGGCGAAGCTGACCGCCAAGACCGCGCAGCTCACGGTCGCCGTGGCCCCGACCAAGTACCTGGGCGACATCAAGTGGAGCGCCAAGCCCACCAGCGTCGCCACCGTGGACCAGACGGGCAAGGTGACCTTCAAGAAGGGCGGCGAGGTCGCCATCACCGCCAAGGCGAGCAAGGGCGGCAAGTCCGACACCTTCACGCTGACCATCGAGGACGACACCCTGCCCACCGGGCTTGAGATCGTCAGGCCCAGCGCCGTCTCCGCGGACGGTGTCTTCGACATGGTGAAGGGCAAGACGCTGACCCTCGAAGCCAAGCTGCTGCCCGAGGGCAAGGCGGAGAGCGCCATCACCTGGAAGGTCGACGACGCGAAGGTCGCCTCCGTCTCCAACAAGGGCGTCCTGAAGCTCAAGAAGCCCGGCAGCGTCACCGTCACCGCCACGGCCAAGCGCAACGCCCAGGCTGTGGGCACGCTGACGCTCAAGGTCGTCGACAGCTCCCTGCCCGAGTCCGTCCACATCCTGGATGAGAACGGCGTGGAGCAGAAGGCGATGAAGGTCCTGCTCAGCGACAAGACGCTGACGCTGAAGGCCGTCATCTATCCCACAACGGTGCCGGAGGCCAACGCCAAGGTCACCTGGAAGTCCTCGAAGAGCGGCGTTGCCACCATGAAGAACGGCGTCCTGACGCTCAAGAAGGACGGCGAGACGGTCATCACCGTCACCACCGCCAAGGAGAAAAAGACCGCCACCCTGACGCTGACCGTGGTGGACGACACCATTCCCACGGGCATCGAGATCGCCTCCGACCAGATCGCGATCACCGGCAACGCAGGCACCGTCGATAAGTCCGAGCACCCCAGCCTCCAGCTCAGGGCCGACCTGCTGGAAAAGGGCAAGGCGAGCAGCACGGTGACGTGGAAGTCCCTCGACACCAAGGTCGCCACCGTGTCCAACAAGGGCCTCGTGAAGTTCAAGACCGTCGGCCAGGCGCGGATCACCGCCACCGCCAAGCGGGGGAACAACATCACGACCACGGTGACCCTCACCGTCACCGACAAGACCATCCCCACGGGCATCACCCTCAGCGGCTTAAGCGCCATGAAGGTGAAGGACAAGCAGACCCTGACCGCGTCCTTCGCGCCGAATACCGTCACCGAGGCCAACAAGGGGCTCAAGTGGACGACCAGCGACAGCAAGGTCGCCACGGTATCCAGCAAGGGCGTCGTCACGGCCAAGAAGGCCGGCCCGGTGACCATCACCGCCACGTCCAAGAAGAACGGCGAGGCCGTGGGCACCTTCAAGATCACCGTGAGCTGATTCCCGACCTGAACGAAACCAAAAACGCGGGCACGGACCATCAGGTCCGTGCCCGCGCGTATGTGCGCGGCTCCCCCGGGCACAGTGGCCGATGATCAGCCGATTCAGCAGAACTTATAGCGCTTCTTCAACTGCCGATAGATGAACAGGTCGACGGCCCGCCCCGCCCTGCCGGGCAGCAGCAGGCAATTGCAGCTTCGCCGCCGCATGCGCCGGTAGAGGGCGGTCTTGCGCCACTTGAGGTCGTCCCACAGGGCGTCGGCCTTTTCGAGGTTTTCACTGGTGCCGGACAGCCACAGGTAGATGGTGCAGATCATCAAGAGGATGGCCAGGTAGTGGTACATGTACCCGGCCAGCTTTTTCTGCGTCCGCTCCAGCGCCTCCAGGTCGTGGGCGTCGATGAGCAGCCGCGTGACCAATATCTGCTGGTCGATGCGGCGGATCATGTTCTCCTCGGTGATGGACTGGTCGTCCCGGCCGATGAAGTAACGGTACAGGTCGATGTCCAGGTACCACAGGGTCTTGACGTGGGGCAGCGGCTGGTAGGCGTAGAGGTTGTCCACGTAGAAGGTGTGCCGGGGCAGCATCAGCCCGGAGGCCCGCAGCACCTCGGTGCGGTAGATGGCGGCGTGCATGGTGATGAACTGGCTGACGGTGAAGCGCCCGGTGTCCTGCCAGGTGAACGCGCAGCCCTCGGGCAGCGCGCCGCCGTAGCGCACCACATGGCGGGTGCCGTCGGCGGTGTGCTCGTAGACGTAGTTGCACACGATCAGGTCCACCGGGGTCAGCAGCTGCGCGAACGCCCGGAGCTTCGCCATCAGCTGCCGCAGCGCCGCCTCGTCCAGCCAGTCGTCGGAGTCCACCACCTGGAAGTACAGCCCCTCCGCCCGGGCGATGCCCTGGTTCACGCCCTCGCCGTGGCCGCCGTTGGGCTGGTGCACCGCCCGGACGACGGTCGGGTGCGCCGCGGCGTAGCGGTCCGCGATGGCGCCCGTCTCGTCGGTGGAGCCGTCGTCGATCAGCAGTATCTCCGTCTCGTCGCCCGCCGTCAGCAGGGTCCGCACGCAGCGGTCCATGTATTCGGCGGAATTGTAGCAGGGCACGGTGAAGGTGATGAGTTTCAAGGCACACACTCCTATGACGCGATGTGGTCCCTCCATCATAACACGCCCGCGCCCCTTTGAAAAGCACGGGAATGTCAAGAATGGGGAAAGGGACCGGCGTCCGCGGCTTGTCACCGCCACATTTGTTATGGTATAATGATTAGCGAACCGGGCCGAAGGCCGGTTGCGCGGGTCGGCGGCTCCCGCAGGGAAAGACGCCGACAATCATGGTATCATGGGGCATACGACAGGAGGCGAGGGACATGAAGAAGCTGTGCGCGTGGGTGGCGGTCGCGGTGATCGCGGCGCTGTGCGGGGCGCTGGCCGAGGACGCCGCGGGCATCTGGCAATTCACCTATTATGTGGACGAGTTCCGCATGCCCACCGACGAGGGCTACATCCGCAACGCGGAGCCCATCGAGGGCATTTTTTCCAACAGCGCTACCACCGATTCCAAGCTGGACGTGGTGATCCTGCTGGACGAGCATCAACTGGCCTTCATGCTGTACGAGTACGGCAGGAGCCTGGTGAAGAACAGCTATTCCAGGGATCGTATATATAATGTTACGCTCCGCGACGCCGCGGGGCGCAAGACCGCCCTGACGGGGACCATGCCCTCGAACGCGGACAGGATATTGTTTGAGGAAAAGGACGCGGAGAAGATCGTGAACGCGCTCTCCACAGACCCCACGGTGGCCTTTTACATCGAGCAAGCCGATAATCCCACCACCAACTACCTGTTCACCGTCCAGGACACCTCGGGCTTTTCCGAGATGGCGGCGACGCTGGTCGAGCGTGCGAACGAACGCGACTATAACGCCGCCGTGGCGTCGTGGAACGCGGGCTATTACAAGAGGGCGCTTGCGACCTTCGCCCGTTTGAAGGATTACAAGGACAGCGCTGAGTGGGACGGCAAGTACCGCGCCCTGATGTACGAACAGGCGGAGGCGGCGCTGGCGGCGAAGTCCTACGTGGAAGCAAACCTCGACTTCATCGAGGCGGGCGGCTACCTGGACGCCCGGCAGCGCGTGGGCGAGCCATACTACGTCCAGGCCGAAGAACTGTTAGCCGCGGGGGAATACGAGGCCGCGAACCAGGCGTTCATCGACGCGGGCGATTACGGCGACGCCGCCGAGCGCGTGGGCGAGCCGTACTATGTACAAGCGGAAGCTTTGCTTGAGGCGGGGGATTACGAGACCGCGAGCATAGCGTTCAGAAACGCCGGGAATTACAGCGACGCCAAAGAGCGCGTGGGCGAGCCTTACTATTTGCAGGCCGAGGCGCTGCTTGAGGCGGGCGAGTATGCCGCGGCGAACGCGGCTTTCACCAAGGCGGGGAGCTACAAGGACGCGGCGCAGCGCGTGGGCGAGCCGTACTATATCCAGGCCGAGGTGCTGCTGACCGCGGGGGAATACGAAGCCGCCCGCGAAGCGTTCATCAAGGCGGGCGACTATGGCGACGCGGCGGAGCGGGTCGATGAGCCGTACTATGCCCAGGCCGAGGCGCTGCTGGCCCAGGGCGACGCGGAGGGCGCCATCGCGGCGTTCAAGCAGGCGGGCGATTTCCGTGATGCGTCAGACCGCTGGCCAGCGATCTCCTATGAGCTCGCGGAGCGCTTGATGGCGGCGGGCGACTACGACGCCGCGAACGAGGCTTTTATCGATGCCGGGAGTTATAGCGACGCGCAGGCGCGGGTCGGCGAGCCCTTCTACCGGGAGGGCGAGCAGCGCCTTTCGGAGAGCCGATACGACGAGGCCGTCCGGGCCTTCAAGCGGGCCGGTGCCTATTCCGACGCTAAGGAGCGGGTCAAGGCGGTCTACTATGAGAAGGCCAAGGCGCTCCAGGCAGCGGGGGACCACGAGGCCGCGTACCAGACCTACCAGTTGATCGCCGGTTACGGGGACGTGGACGCCATCCTCAGCGATGACGAGGACATGCGGCGCGTGAGCCGCGAGCATTACGTGGCGCAGTTCGACGTCGGGAACGTGGTGACCTTCGGCACCTATGAGCAGGACAATGTCACCGCAAACGGGAGCGAGCCCATCAAGTGGCGGGTCGTCGCCTCCAACGGTGCGAACGGGCGGCTGCTGGTCGCCGTGTACGGGCTGGAGACCCTGCCGTTCAACACGACCAAGGCCAACGTCGCCTGGGACGGCTGCTCCCTGCGCGCCTGGCTGAACAATGCGTTCGTCCACAATGCCTTCACCGCCGAGGAGCAGGCGAAGATCACCCTGACCCAGTTGAACAATCCCGTATATACCTACACCACGGGCGAGGTCAAGGGCTACGACCCGGAGACCACCGACAAGGTGTTTATATTGAGTTATGAGGAGGCGACGCGCTACTTTGCCGATAACGCGAGCAGGGTCACCCCGCCCACGCCCTATGCCCTCGCCCACGGCGCTTATACGAGCAAGAAGGGGAACTGCTGGCGCTGGCTCCGCAACCGCGGGAGCATCGGCAACTGCGCGGCATACATCGACTTTGACGGCAGCTTGAAGCTCAAGGGGGATCACGTCTCGCAGAAGGACGCCTGCGTCCAACCGGCGATGTGGATCAATATCGCGGGTTAGCGGTACACAGGATGCGGAAAAATGAGACATACGACAGGAGGCGAGGGACATGAAGAAGCTGTGCGCGTGGGTGGCGGTCGTGGTGATCGCGGCGCTGTGCGGGGCATTGGCCGAGGAGGCCGCGGGCATCTGGCAATTCACCTATTATGTGGACGAGTTCCGCATGCCCACCGACGAGGGCTACATCCGCAACGCAGCGCCCATCGAGGGCATCTACTCCAACGCGGAGGTCACCGACCAGCCGCTGGGCGTGGTGATGACGTTCGACGACGACGGCGTGGCGCTGGCGCTGTACGAGAACGGCACGGACCTGGTGAAGAACAGCCAGCCCGACGCCCGGGCCTACGACGTGATCCTGCGGGACGCCGACGGCAGCAAGACGACGATGACCGGCAGCATGCCCCACGGCGATAGCCGCGTGCTGCTGGACGACGACGGCGGTCTGGCGGTCTTGTATGCGCTGCGGGACCATCCCAGCGTCAGCCTCTACGTGGCGGCGGCGGACGACCCCACCACCAACTACCTGTTCACCGTGGAGGACACCTCCGGCTTCGACGCGATGCTGGAGGCGTTCAAGGAGAATTACCTCGGGCGGCGCTATGACGCGGCGATGGCGCTGTGGGACGCGGGTGAGTATTCGGCGGCGGTCGCGGCCTTCGACAGCCTGGGCGACTACCGGGACAGCGCCGAGTGGCGGGGCAAGTACCAGGGCATGCTGTACGAGCAGGCAGAGGCGCTGCTGGCCGACGGGGATTACGAGGGGGCGAGCCGCGCCTTCGCGTCCATCGGCAGCTACACGGACGCCGCGCAGCGCGTCAAGGAGCCGTACTATGCGCAGGCCGAGGCGCTGCTGGCCGCGGGGGACTACGACGGGGCCAGCGCGGCCTTTGAGAAGGCTGGGAACTATTTGGACGCCGCGCAGCGCGTCAAGGAGCCGTATTACGTGCAGGCGGAGGCGCTGATGGATGCCGGGGATGTGGTCGGAGCCATTGGAGCCTTCGATAAGGCGGGGGACTACTTCGACGCTCGGGAGCGCATCCAGGTCCTGGGCCGCGACCTGGCCACCGATTACCTGATCGCGCTGGGAATGCTGACCGAGGAAGAGGCCGCCGATGACGCGCGGTTCAAGGACGCCGTCGCCGACTTCCAGCGCTGGATCAACGAGCGCCGGAACGAGACCGCTCTCGAGCCCACCGGCGAGCTGGACGACCTGACGCTGGCCTATCTGCGGTA
>JAFUWR010000155.1 GCA_017471125.1 Clostridia bacterium
AAGCGGTTGGCGATGACCTGCACGTCGTTGCTGGCGACGTGGAGTATGCCGCCCGCGGCCCGGGCCTTTTTCACGTCGCCGCCCTCGGTGGTGATGCGGCACTCGCCGTCGCCGATGGACGCGGCGTAGTCGATGTGGTTTGGCAGTATGCACACGTCGCCGCCGGTGGTGCGCAGGATCACCTTCTGGGCGTCCGCGTCAAAGAACTTGCCCTGGGGCGTGACCACTGTCAGATGGATCATAGCCATGCTCAATCACCCTTTTTCGCCTTGGCGACGGCCTCGTCGATGGTGCCCACGAACAGGAACGCGCTCTCGGGCAGGTCGTCGTGCTGGCCCTCGATGATCTCCTTGAAGCCGCGGATGGTCTCCTTGAGGGGCACATATCGTCCCTCCATGCCGGTGAACTGCTCGGCCACGTGGAAGGGCTGGCTCAGGAAGCGCTGCACCTTGCGGGCGCGGGCGACGATCAGCTTGTCCTCGTCGGACAGCTCGTCCATGCCCATGATGGCGATGATGTCCTGGAGCTCCTTGTAGCGCTGGAGGATGGACTGCACCTGGCGGGCCACCTCGTAGTGCTCCCTGCCCACGATCTCAGGCGAGAGGATGCGGCTGGTGGAGTCCAGCGGGTCCACGGCGGGATAGATGCCCAGCGACGCGATGGAACGGCTCAAAACCGTGGTGGCGTCCAGGTGGGCGAAGGTGGTGGCCGGGGCGGGGTCGGTCAGGTCGTCGGCGGGCACGTAGACCGCCTGCACGGACGTGATGGAGCCCTTCTTGGTGGAGGTGATGCGTTCCTGCAGGGCGCCCATCTCCGTGGCCAGCGTCGGCTGGTAGCCCACGGCGGAGGGCATGCGGCCCAGCAGCGCCGACACCTCGGAGCCTGCCTGGGTGAAGCGGAAGATGTTGTCGATGAACAGCAGCACGTCCTGGTTCTCGCGGTCGCGGAAGTACTCCGCCATCGTCAGTCCCGACAGCGCCACGCGCATGCGGGCTCCCGGCGGCTCGTTCATCTGACCGTAGACCAGCGCGGTCTTGTTGATGACGCCGGACTCCTTCATCTCGTTGTAGAGGTCGTTGCCCTCGCGGGTGCGCTCCCCCACGCCCGAGAACACAGACAGGCCGCCGTGTTGGGTGGCGATGTTGTTGATGAGCTCCATGATGATGACCGTCTTGCCGACGCCCGCGCCGCCGAACAGGCCGATCTTGCCGCCCTTGGCGTAGGGCGCGATCAGGTCGACGACCTTGATGCCGGTCTCCAGGATCTCCGTGGTGCCCTCCTGCTCGTCATAGGCGGGCGCGGGGCGATGGATGGGCCAGCGCTCCTGGGCGTCCGGCGCGGGCAGGTTGTCCACGGGCTCGCCGAGCAGGTTGAACACCCGGCCCAGGCACTCGTTGCCCACGGGCACGGAGATGGGCGCGCCGGTGTCCACCGCGTCGATGCCGCGGCGCAGGCCGTCGGTGGAGGACATCGCGATGCAGCGCACCACGTTGTCGCCGATGTGCTGGGCCACCTCCGCCACGACCTTGCGGCCGTCGTTGTCGATCTCGATGGCCGACAGCAGGTTCGGCAGCCGGCCGTCTCCGAAGCGAATGTCCAGCACCGGGCCGATGACCTGTACGACAGTACCGATATTCTTTGCCATATTGTTCTATCTCCTATGCTGTCAATGCTCCGCGCCGGCGACGATCTCCGTGATCTCCTGGGTGATGGAGCCCTGTCTCGCGCGGTTATAGCGCAGGCTCAGATCCTCGATCATCTCGCCCGCGTTCTTGGTGGCGGAATCCATGGCCACGCGCCGGGCCGCCTGTTCGCTGGCGAAGGCGTCGCACGCGGCGGAGTAGATGAGCCCAGCCAGGTACTGGGGCAGGAATTCCTTGAGCAGGGCGTCCGCGCCGGGCTCGCAGAGCATCTGCTTGGTGGTGCGCTCCTCCTCCGGGGCGTCCTTGGTGTCCAGGGGCAAGAGCGGCTTTAGCTTTGTGCGCTGGGTCAGCACCGACACGAAGGACGTGTAGGCCAGCACGATCTCGTCGTAGCGGCCCTCGTCGTAGCCCGACATCACGAGCTTCGCGATGTCCTCGCAGGCCTCGAAGGTCAGGCCCTCCACCTTGTCCACGTCGGTCACGATGTCCAGCCCGTGGCGCTGGTAGTACTCCTTGGCCTTCTTGCCGATGGGGATGAAGCAGCACTGGGCGTCCCGCATGTCCCAATCCACGCGCTTTAGGATGTTGGCGTTGTAGCTGCCGGCCAGGCCGCGGTCGCCCGCGATGACGATATAGCAGCGATGCCTGATCTCCCGCGGGATGACGTAGTCGCTCTGGGCGCCCGTGTTGTGCAGCGCGATGTCCCAGATGGCGCGGCGGGCCACCTTCATGTAGGGGCGGCTCTGCTCCATGCGCATCCGCGCGCCCCGCAGCTTGGAGGAGGCCACCAGCTGCATGGCCTTGGTGATCTGCATGGTGCTCTCAACGCTTCGGATCCGCAGCTTTATCTCCTTCATTGATGCTCCGGCCATGCGTTACGCCTCCTCGTGCAGCTTCAAGAAGTCCTCCGTGAAGGCCTTGATGGCGGCCTTGAGCTGTTCCTCGGAATCCTTGGACAGATCGCCCGTCTCGCGGATGGTGGTCAAGAGGCCCTCGTGCTGGGCGTCCAGGCGCTCGTACAGGCCCTGCTCGAACTCGGGGATGAGCTCCACCGCCACGTCCTTCAAATAGTCGTGGACGACGGCGTACAGTATCGCCACCTGATGCTCCACCGTCACGGGCGCGTTGTGGTTCTGCTTCAAAACCGCCACGATGCGCTCGCCCTGTCCCAGGCGGGCCTTGGTGTCGGCGTCCAGGTCGGAGCCGAACTGCGCGAAGCTCTGGAGCTCGCGGTACTGGCTGTACAGCAGCTTCAGGGTGCCCGAGACCTTCTTCATGGCCTTGATCTGGGCGTTGCCGCCGACGCGGGAGACGGAGATGCCGGGGTTCACGGCAGGCATGATGCCGGCGTGGAACAGCTCGGTCTCCAGGAAGATCTGACCGTCGGTGATGGAGATGACGTTGGTGGGGATGTAGGCGGACACGTCGCCCGCCTGGGTCTCGATGATGGGCAGCGCCGTCAGCGAGCCGCCGCCGTATTCGGGGGCCACGCGGGCCGCGCGCTCCAGCAGGCGGCTGTGCAGGTAGAATACGTCGCCCGGATACGCCTCGCGTCCCGGCGGGCGGCGGATCAGCAGCGACAGGGCGCGGTAGGCCACCGCGTGCTTGGACAGGTCGTCGTAGATGATGAGCACGTCCTTGCCCTGGGCCATGAAGTATTCGCCCATGGCGCAGCCGGAATAGGGCGCGATGTACTGCAAGGGGGCCAATTCGGAGGCCGTGGCGGACACCACGATGGTGTAGTCCATCGCCCCGGCGGAGGTGAGCTGGTCCACCACCTGGGCCACCGTCGAGCGCTTCTGCCCGATGGCGACGTAGATGCAGATGACGTCCTGCCCCTTCTGGTTGATGATGGTGTCGGTGGCGATGGTGGTCTTGCCGGTCTGGCGGTCGCCGATGATCAGCTCGCGCTGGCCGCGGCCGATGGGGATCATGGAGTCGATGGCCTTGATGCCGGTCTGCAGCGGCACGGACACGCTCTTGCGCTCGATGATGCCGGGGGCCGGGGACTCGATGCGGCGCTCCTCGTGGGTGTCCACGGGACCCTTGCCGTCGATGGGCTGGCCCAGCGCGTCCACCACGCGGCCGATCAGCGCCTCGCCCACGGGGACGGACACGACCTCGCGGGTGCGCTCGACGGTGTCGCCCTCCTTGATGCCCTCGTCGTCGCCCAGCATGACCACGGCCACGGAGTTCTCCTCCAGGTTCAGCGCCATGCCGTAGGCCCCGGTGGAGAAGCGCACCAGCTCGTTGGCCATGCAGTTTTCCAGCCCGGAGACGCGCGCAATGCCATCGCCCACCAGAAGGACCGTGCCGACGTCCGACTGCACGATGCGGTTGTCATAGTGCTTGATCTGATCCTTGATGATCTTCGATATTTCTTCAGGTCTCAGTTGCATCTGCTCGTCCTCTTTTCCTACAAGCCCTGGGCCATGCGCTGCCTGAGCCGTCCCAGCTTGTTTTGAATGGTGTTGTCATAGCGCCTGCCGTCCATCTCCACGCGCACGCCGCCGATGAGCGCCTTGTCCACGCTGGCGATCAGCGCGACCTTGCGGCCGGACATCTGCTCGAGCTTCTGCCGCAGGGCTTCCCGGTCGTTCTCGGTCAGCTCGACGGCGGAGGTCACGTAGGCCTCCACGATGCCCAGGTCGTCGTTGTAGCGCTGGTGGAACCACTTGACGCAGTCCTCCAGGCAGTCGACGCGCTCCTTCTCCACCAGCAGCTTCATGAAGTTCACGATGAACACATGGGCCCTGCCGCCGAAGGTGTCGTCCACGACCTTGACGCGGGTGTCCCGCTCGATGGCGCGGGAGGACAGCAGCTTGATGAAGTCCGGCTCCGCCTTGATGAGCGCGCCGATCTCCGTCAGCTCCCCGTGGAGCTCCTCCAGGACGTGCTCGTCCCGGGCCAGCTCATACAGCGCCTCGCCGTATTCCTTGCCCATGCCGGTCACGAGGCTTCACCCGCTTTTTTGATAAACTCCTCCACCAGCTCGCGGTGGTCGGCTTCGTTGATCTCTCGCTCCACCATCCTGCCGGCGATGTCCACGGCCATGCCGGAGATCTCGCCCACCAGCTCGGAATATGCCTTGCGGCGCTCCTGCTCGATGTCGGACTCGGCCTTCTGCTTGAGGTGCGTCGCCTCGTTCCGGGCCTCCTGCACGATGGATTCGCCCCGCTTGTTGGCGGTGTCCACGGCGTTCTTGACCAGCCGGTCGGCCTCCTCGCGGGCGTTGGACATGCGCTCGGTGTACTCCGCCTTCATCTGGGCGGCGTCGTCCCGATCCTTGCCCGCGGCGTCATAGATGCCGTCGATCTCCTGCTGGCGGGCGTCCAGCACCGCCATGACGCGCTTGAACAGGAACTTTTTGATCAGCATGACCAGTATCAGCAGGTTGCAGATCTGGAAGATGATCGTCCAGGGCGTAATGGAAATAAATTCTTGTACCGCGTTCACTTTTCACCCTCCCGGAAATCCAGTTATTTCCACGATGAAGGCTTAGAGCTTGCCGATGAAGGGATTGGCGAACATCAGCAGCAGGGCCACGATGAAGCCGTAGATACCGGTGGTCTCCGCGACGGCGCAGCCCAGCAGCATGGTGGACTGGACGGTGCCCTTGCACTCGGGCTGACGGCCGATGGCTTCGCAGGCCTTGCCGACGGCGTAGCCTTCGCCGATACCAGGGCCGATACCGGCGATCATGGCCAGGCCGGCGCCGATGGCGGAAGAACCCATGACGATTGCTTTGGTCCAGAGCTGTTCATTCATTGTGATATTCCTCCCAAGAATAGATTGTTCGATGGTCTATGCTCAACCCTCCGCCGCCGAGCCGATGTACATCATCGTCAGCATGCAGAAGATGAATGCCTGCAAGCAGGAAGAGAACAGGTCGAAGTAGATGGAGAATATGGCCGGGATGCCGACCTGCAAGATCGGTATCTGCCCCAGCACCTGCCCCACCGCGCCGGGCAGCCAGCCCAAGAGCGCATGGCTCGCCGCGGCCAGGGCCGCGTAGATGAGGCCCGTGATGACCGAGCCGGAGGCGATGTTTCCGAAGTGACGGAAGGCCATCGACAGCGGCGTGGCGAACTCGGAGATGATGTTGAAGGGCAGCAGGATCGGTATCGGCTCAAAGTAGCCCTTGATGTAGCCGAGCGGTCCGCCCGCGCGGAACTTGTTGTAGGTGATGAGCACGAACACCAGCAGCGACCAACCCAGCAGCGTGGACAGGTCGGAGGTCGGCGCGTACATGCCGATCATCGACGACAGGCTGCACAGGGCCGACAGGCCCATGATGGACGCGATCAGCGGGGCGTAGCCCACCCGGAGGAAGTGCTCCCCCATGTTCTCCCCCACCATGGCGTTCACCTTTTTGACGATGAACTCCGCGATGATCTGGCGCTTCGTGCGGCAGTGCACCTGCATGCCGGAGGTCAGGAACAGGCACAGGCCCACGATCACCGCCATGACGATCCACGTGTTCACCACGGTCTCGGTGAGCACGAAGCTGCCCCTTTGGAATACTATCCTTGCGCCGTGTACGTCCAGATTCAAGGCTTTTCACTTCCTTTGGAAAGATCGGGCCGACGGGCCTCCATGATCTGCAATACCCTGATGACGACGGTCGGGAAGATGACCGGCAGTATCGTCGCCAGCGGGTCGAATTTGAATACCGCGATGCCCAGTACCAAGAGCGCGAACAGCGCGATCATGCGCAGGTTGTAGGAGACCTTCATGCGGTTCTTCATCTCGATGGTCAGGTCCGCAAGCTCCTGCTCCGTGCGCTCCTTCTCCGCCGCGCGGTCCGTCACGCCCTGTACCGTCAGGCCCATGAAGAAGAAGTTCAGCACCGTCAAAAGCCCCGTGTACAGCCCGCCCAGCGCCACCGGGCAGCTCAGCCGGCCGATCACCGCGTAGACCGCCAGCATCACGGCCACCAGCGCAAACACGCCGATGGCGACCCGCGCGGTCTCCCGCCTGACGGCATTGTCTGGTCTCATCGCAGCCTCCGTGCTCCATGTGAAAATCGGGCCTAAACACCCTTGATTATTTATACCTTTTTTCGCCAGGCTTTACAAGGCATTATGTATTAATTCTTAGCGCCATTTTCAAAAAAACTTCAAAAGACGCCATATATTGAGTATAGACCAAAAAAGCGAGATCATCAATGGACAATTCATTGGTTTTGTACAAAAAAGCCCTCATGTCGTTTGACATGAAGGCAGATAAAATGGGATCAGCCGCCCAGGTACGCCGCCCGGACGCGGTCGTCGGCCAGCACGTCCTCGGCGTTGCCGGAGATGGTGATCTTGCCGGTGCCCAGCACATAGGCGCGGTTGGCGATGGACAGGGCCATCTGGGCGTTCTGTTCGACCAGCAGGATGGTGACGCCGGCCTCGTGGAGCTCCTTGATGATGTCGAAGATCTGCTCCACCAGTATGGGCGCGAGGCCCATGGACGGCTCGTCCAGCATCAGCAGCTGGGGCTTGCTCATCAGGGCGCGGCCCATGGCGAGCATCTGCTGTTCGCCGCCGGACAGCGTGCCGGCCACCTGCTTTTCGCGCTCCTTCAAGCGGGGGAAGCGCTTGAACACGTCCTCCAGGGACGCTGGGATCTCGTAGGCGGGCCGGGTGAAGCCGCCCATCTCGAGGTTCTCGCGCACGGTCATCTGCTGGAACACCCTGCGCCCCTCGGGGCACAGCGCCATGCCCTTGGCGACGATGCGGCTCGCGCCCATGCCGACGATGCTCTCGCCCCTGAACGTGATCATGCCCATGCGGGGCTTCAGGAGGCCGGACACGGTGTTCAGCGTGGTGGACTTGCCCGCGCCGTTGGCGCCGATCAGCGTGACGATCTCGCCCTCGTTGACCTCGAAGGAGACGCCCTTGATGGCGTGGATGGAGCCATAGTAGACGTGGATGTCGTCCACCTTCAGAAGGGGCGACGCGGCGCGCTTCGTTTCACTCATGGCTTACCCCTCCTTCTTCTTGCCCAGATAGGCCTCGATGACCGTCGGATCGGACTGTATCTCGTCCGGCGTGCCCTTGGCGATGATGCGGCCGTAATTCAGCACGCAGATGCCCTCGCACACGCCCATGACCAGGTTCATATCGTGCTCGATCAGCATGATGGCGATCTGGAACTGGTCGCGGATCTTGGCGATGTTGTTCATCAGCTCTTCCGTCTCGTGGGGGTTCATGCCCGCGGCGGGCTCGTCCAGCAGCAGCAGCGACGGGTTGGTCGCCAGGGCGCGGACGATCTCCAGCCTGCGCTGCGCGCCGTAGGGCAGCGAGCCGGCCTGGACCTTCGCCAGGTCCTGCATGTCGAATATGGACAACAGCTCCAGCGCCTTCTCGTGCTGGGCCTTCTCCCCCTGCCAGAAGCCGGGCAGGCGCAGGATGCCGGTGAACATGCCGTACTTGATCTGGTTGTGGAGCCCGATGCGCACGTTGTCCTCGACGGTCATGTTGTCAAACAGGCGGATATTCTGGAAGGTGCGGGCGATGCCCAGCTTGTTGGCCTGCACGGTGTTCAGCCCGTTCAGGTCGCGGCCGTTTAACATGATGGTGCCCATGGTGGGCTGATAGACCTTGGTCAGCAGGTTGAACACGGTGGTCTTGCCCGCGCCGTTGGGTCCGATCAGGCCGGCGATCTCGGTCTTGCCGATGATGAGGTTGAAGTCCTCCACGGCCTTCAGGCCGCCGAACTCGATGCCCAGGTGGCGGGCCTCCAGCACCGGCGCGGCGTACAGGTCGCGCTCGGGGATGATGCCGTGGCTCGGGGCCGGCACCATCTTGGTGCCCTGGCGGCGCTTGACGGTCTCGCTCATGCGGAGACGCCTCCCTTCTGCTGTGCGTTGCGCTTCCGGGGAACGAGCTTCCCGAGCAGCGCCCGCATGGTGGGATTGTTGGTCACCAGCATGACCAGTATCAGCACGATGGCGTAGATCAGCATGCGGTAGTCCGCGAAGGCGCGCAGCAGCTCGGGCAGCACGGTCAGCAGCGCCGCCGCGATGATGGAGCCCCAGATGTTGCCGATGCCGCCCAGCACCACGAACACCAGCACCAGTATGGAGGTGTCGAACTTGAACTTCGCGGCGGTGACGGTGGCCATGCTCAGGCCATACAGCGCGCCCGCCATGCCGGCCAGCACCGCGGCGGTGACGAAGGCCATCATCTTGTACTTGGTGACGTTGATGCCCATGGCTTCGGCGGCGATGCGGTTGTCCCGGGTCGCCATGATGGCGCGGCCGGACCGACTGTTGATGAGGTTCATCACCACCACGAGGGTGAACAGTATCAGCACGAAGCCCACCGGGAAGGAGGCGATCTTCGACACGTCCTTGGCCCCGTTGGGACCGTTGACCAGTATGGTGCCGGGGATGTTCGGGTTGTTGAAGGCCACGTGCAGCCGCTTCCCGTCCAGGGAGAAGTACAGGCAGTTCAGCACGTTTCTTATGATCTCGCCGAAGGCCAGCGTCACGATGGCCAGGTAGTCGCCCCGAAGTCTAAGCACCGGGATGCCGATCAGCACGCCGAAGATGCCCGCGAACACGCCTGCCACGATCATGGAAAGGATCAGCCGCACGGTCTCGTTCTCAAGCCCGAAGGCCGACTGGAGCCACGCGGAGGCGATGATGCCCGAGAACACGCCGATGGACATGAACCCCGCGTGACCCAGGGACAGCTCGCCGGAGATGCCGACCACCAGGTTCAGCGACACGGCCATGACGATGTACACGCAGATGGGGATCATCTGGCCCCGCAGGGAGCGCTTCATCACGCCGGTGGAGATCATGGACTGGCAGATGATGAACGCGATGATGACGATGCCGAAGGATATGATGTTATTGACGGTACTCTTCTTTAGCTTCATATCCCTCACCTCACACTTTCTCGTTCACGGGCTTGCCCAGCAGTCCCGCGGGCTTGAACAGCAGCACGATGATCAGCACCGCAAACACCAGCGCGTCGCCCAGCTCGGTGGAGATGTACGCCTTGCCCAGGATCTCGATGACGCCCAGCAGCAGGCCGCCCAGCATGGCCCCGGGGATGGAGCCGATGCCGCCGAACACCGCCGCGGTGAACGCCTTGATGCCGGGCATGGAGCCGGTGGTGGGCTGGAGCGTCGGGTACGCCGAGCACAGCAGCACGCCTGCGATGGCCGCCAGCGCCGAGCCGATGGCGAAGGTCAGGGAGATGGTGCGGTTCACGTTGATGCCCATCAGCTCCGCCGCGCCCTTGTCCTCGGACACTGCGCGCATGGCCTTGCCCATCTTGGTGCGCCCGGTGAACAGCGTCAGCGCGATCATGATGACGATGTTGGCGACGATGGTCAGTATGGTCTCGGACGATATGACGAGGTTGCCGTCAAACAGCTTGATCTGCCCCACGTTGAACACGGACGGGAACACCTTCGGGTTGGAGCTCCAGATGAGCAGCGCCGTGTTTTGCAGGAAGTAGCTCACGCCGATGGCGGTGATCAGCACGGCCAGCTTGGCCGCCTGCCGCAGGGGGCGGTAGGCCAGTCCCTCGATGACCACGCCCAGCAGGGTGCACACCAGCATGGCGCACAGCACCGCCAGGATGGGCGGAAGGTTCAGGTACGACATCGCGCAGAAGGCGATGTACGCGCCCACCATGATGACGTCGCCGTGGGCGAAGTTCAGCATCTTGGCGATGCCGTACACCATCGTGTAGCCCAGGGCGATGATGGCGTAGACGCTGCCCAAGCTGATGCCGTTGATAAGGAATCGCAGGAAGGATACCATGTCTTCCAACTCCTCGTTAAAGTACTATAAGGTAACTGACCACCGCCAGCAGCCCATTCTGTTGGCAATCGTCAGTTACCTCGGAAAACGGCCGTCCCCGGCCCCGCGCGCAGCGGAGCCGGGCGACGGTGAAAGGCTTAGCCGTTGAAGCCCACGTAAGCGCCATCCTGGATGATGACGGCGGTGGGGGTCTTGGTCACGGCGCCGGACTCGTCCCAGGTCATGCTGCCGGTCAGGCCGTCCACCTGGAGGGTCTTGAACTGCTCGATCAGCAGCTCGCAGGCGTCCTCGGGAGAGGTGCTGCCGTCGATGCCGGCGTTCAGGCTGGCGGTGTACAGGGCGCACACGGCGTCGTAGCAGTCAGCGGCGAACTGGTTCGGGATCTCGCCGGTGATCTCCTGATAGCGGGCGACGAAGGCCTTGGTAGCCTCGTCCTCGGCGTCAGCGGAGAAGGGGGTCAGCATGAACACGCCCTCGGCCAGGGAGGCGTCGAAGCCCTCCATGGTCAGGATGCCGTCCATGCCGTCCACGCCGAAGAACACGGGCGCGTAGTCCATGGTCTTGGCGGTCTGGAGGATCATGGAAGCGGGGGTGTAGTAGATGGGCAGGAACACCAGGTCAGCGCCGGCGTCCTTCGCGTCGGAGACCTGCACGGAGAAGTCGGTGGTCTCGTCGGTGAAGGTGGTGGTGGACACGATCTCCAGGCCCAACTCGGCGGCCTCCTCGATGAAGGTCTGATAGATGCCGGTGGAGTAAGCGTCGGCGTTGTTGTAGATGATGGCGATCTTGGTGGCCAGGTCATGGTCCTTGATGTACACGGCGGACGCGCTGCCCTGGGCGGGATCGGTGAAGCACACTTGGAACACGTTGTCCTTGCCGGAGATGACATCGACGGAGGAGGCGGAGGGGGTCAGCATGAACACGCGGTCCTCGTTGGCCTGAGCGCCCACGGCGATGCAAGGGCTGGTGGTGGTGGTGCCGGCGATCATCTGCGCGCCGTTGTCCAGCACGTTGTTGTAGGCGTTGATGGACTTCTCGGGGTCATGCTCGTCGTCCTCGCTCAGCAGCTCGACCTGCAGGCCGCCCTGGGCGTTGATCTGCTCGGCGGCGACCTGAGCGCCGTACTTGCAGGCGTTGCCGTAGATCGCGGCGGGACCGGTGAACGGGCCGATGACGCCGATCTTGAGGGCATCCTCAGCCAGAGCGGCGGAGGCGAGACCCATGACCATCACGATGGCGAGGATCATAGCGAAAGCCTTGTTGAACTTCATAATCGTATTCCTCCCAAATTGATTTGCGATACGGCTTGCAAAACACATATCGTTAATGGTAAATATACATTTCAAGCACTTTATTGTCAAGTGTCCCTTCAATGTGTTTTGGCGTATTTTTCGTTATTTCTCATTTGAAGTCAAATTCGTCGTATCCTGCAAATCCGGGGACGCGGGCCGCGAAACCCGGCGGGAAATGCCGGGAAAACTTTGTTAATAATGCTTTTTCACCGATAATCATGGGGTTTCACAAAACATGATCGTAGGGGCGGCGTTGCGCCGCCCGCCGGGTACAACGTTGCAGGATGTACTCGGGCGGGCGCCGAAACGGCGCCCCTACGACTGGTCTTATGCAGTTCTATACGTTTTGAGGCAGACCGTATATCACTTCGGGCGCTGAGGGCAGCGCCCCTACGACGACATCGGGTATCGGACTGATGCCTGGTGCCTGATGCCTGGTGACTCGGTCCCCCTACTGCCTACTCCCTACTGCCTCGATCACTTCACCGCGCCGTCCACCATGCCCTGCACGATGTACTTCTGCGCGAAGATATAGAGGATGATGATGGGCAGCATCGCCAGCAGGGTGGAGACCATGATGAGGTTCCACTGCTTGACGAAGGAGCCGATGAAGCCCTGCACCGCCAGCGGGATGGTGCGCACCTCGCCGTTGGAGCCCAGGAGCAGCAGCGGCAGCAGGTAGTCGTTCCAGATCCACAGACCGTTCAGCACCAGCACGGTGACGAACACGGGCTGCAGCAGCGGCAGCACGATGCGGAAGAAGGTGCCCGCGCGGGAGCAGCCGTCGATGTCCGCGGCCTCCTCGATCTCCAGCGGGATGTTCTTCACGAACCCGTGGAAGATGAAGATGGTCATGGACTCGCCGAAGCCCAGGTAGGCGAACACCAGGCCGCCGTGGGAACGCAGCAGCGGCAGGTGCAGGAAGTTGCCCAGGTCCCTGAACCAGGTGATCAGCGGGAACATGACGACCTGGAACGGTATGACCATCGCGGCCACGAACATCATGAACAGGAAGGTGGACCACTTGGTCTTGTTGCGGACCAGCACCCATGCCGTCATGGCCGAGCAGATGGAGATGACCGCCAGGGAGAGGACGGTGATGATGACCGAGTCCTTCAGGGCTTTCAGGAAGTTGAAGGTCGGGTTGTTCCACACGGCCACCACGTTGTCCACGAAGTTGCCCCAGTTGGTCGGCAGACCGACGGCGGAGTTGATGATCTCCGCGTTGGTGCGGGCGGAGTTCATCAGCACGATGAAGAACGGCAGCATGAACAGTATGAACAGGAGGATACAGCCGATCTCCGCCAGGACGCGCAGGCGCTTTTGACGGGCCTTGTTCTGACCCACGATCTCGAGGGCGTTGTACTGCGACATTACATCTCCACCTCCTTGGACTTGTTGATGGAGACCTGCACCAGCGACACGACCACCAGCACCACGAAGAAGATGACGGCCTTGGCCTGGCCCTGGGCCATCTTGGAGTACTTGAAGGCGGTGTTGTAGATGTTCAGCGCCAGCAGCTCGGAGGCCTGCACCGGCGTCTTCATGAACATCGCCACGGGGCCGCCGTTGGTCAGCGCCAGGTTCACGTCGTACATCTTGAAGGACGTGGTCAGCGTCAGGAACAGGGAGATGGTGAAGGCGTTGGCCATCAGCGGGATCAGGATCTTCCGCACCCGCACCCAGTAGGTCGCGCCGTCCACGGAGGCAGCCTCCATGACCTGCTGGGAGATGCCCTGGATGGACGCCACGTAGATCATCATGATGTAGCCGGCGTACTGCCAGGTGTTCACGGTGACCATGGCCCCCACGACGGTGTTGGCGTTGGTGATGAGCGAAGACGACAGCCACCCCAGGCCCAGCGACTTGCCCACCGCGGGCAGGATGCTGGAGAAGATGAACTGCCAGATGGAGCCCAGCACGATGCCGCCGATCAGGTTCGGCACGAAGAAGCCCGCGCGGTACAGGTTGCGGCCCTTGACCTGGCTGGTCACCAAGAGCGCCATCAGGAACGCCACGACGTTTACGGCGATGACGTTGAAGATGGTGAATTCCACCGTCACCAGGAAGGCGTGCAGGAAGCCCGGCTCGGTGAAGATGGTCTTATAGTTGGACAGACCGATCACGTTCTTCGCCGCGTTGACGCCGTCCCAGTCGGTGAAGGAATAGTAGATACCGATGATGAACGGTATGATGATGACCATGAGGAACGCCAGCACCGTGGGCACCAAAAACAGGAACTCGGTGAGCTTGCGTTCGCGCTGGCCGGAAAAGAATTTCTGCTTTTCCATGTGGTTTTCCCCCTCGATTTTATGAAAATGCCGGAGAGGTTTGCCCTCCCCGGCGATATGGGGTCAAATTACAGGGTGGGGATGGTGGCGATGGCGTCCTTCATCATCTGCTCGAAGGTGGGCTCGTCGATGGCGCCGGAGGCCAGCAGCTCATAGATCGCGCCCAGGGTGCCCATGCCGAAGCCGTCGGGCAGCTTGTACTGCTGCCAGGAGTAGGTCTTGCCAGCGGCGTTCCACTCCATGACGGACTTGGACAGGGGGGTGGCGGGAGCCAGGGTCACGTTGGTGAACGCGGGCACCATGGCGGCCTTGTTGACCATGTAGTCATGGCCGGCCTCGGTGGTGGCCAGGGCGTTCAGGAAGTCGATGGCTTCCTCGGTGTTGCCGGCGTTCTGGTTCACGACGTACCAGGAGGGCGCGTTCACCAGGATGCCGTCGGTGTCCTCATGCATGAAGGCATGGGGCGCGTAGGCCATCGGGAACTCGACGCCCAGGGCCACGATGTTGGGATCCATCCAGTTGCCCTGATGATAGAACGCGGTCTGGCCATTGGCGAACGCGGCCAGCTGCATATCCTGGGTGCCGTTCAAAAGCATCTCGGGATCGGAATACTGGAAGATCAGGGCGACGTACTCGCAGTACTGATGGAAGCGCTCCTCGTCGACCTCGCCCTGCATCACCTGGTCGATGACGGAGGTGTCGTTGCGATCCAGGCCCACGGTCAGGTACACATTGAAGTTGTGCAGGCCAGTGACCCAGGTCATGCCCGCGGCGGTGCTGGCGGTCATGGAGACCACGGCGGTCAGGCCCAGCTCATCCTTCATGGAATCCAGCTTCTCGAACGCGGCCTTGTAGGCGTCCACGTTGGTCAGCGTGGCGGGGTCGATCTCGGCCTTGGCCAGGATGTCGGCGTTGTAGGCCATGCCGTAGCCCTCGACGGCCACGGGGAAGCCCACGACCTTGTCGCCGTCCATGTACTGAGCGGCGGTGTACTGGGTCCACTCGGCGCCGGTCTGATCGGCGATCTTGTCCTTGTAGAGCTCATAGCCGGTGGGACCCTCGATGACGAAGATGTCGGGCTCCTTGCCGGAGGCGAACTCGGCCTTCAGCGCGGTGTTGTAGTCGCTGGAGCCGCCAGCGGTGATGACCTTGACGTTCTTGCCGGTCTCGGCGGAGTAGGCGGCCGCGTACTCCTGCAGCGCGGCGTCGATCTCGACCTTGTTCTGGACGATGGTGATGTCGGCCAGGGCGGACACGGCGGAGAACGCCATGACCAGTGCGAGAACCATTACGAGAACCTTCTTCATAACAAGTTCCTCCTGAAATGAATTAGTCGTAAAGACCATGCTAAATTATACTACATAAAGGGGTGAAATGTCAATATCTCCTTACATCGTCATACATAATTAACAGTTTTTTTGTAGGTTGTTTGCATGATATGGATAAACGAATTACCACTGTTTGTGTAGGTCATATTCGCGTATTGTCAAATTTCTACCAAATATGACTTGCCAAAATACCCGGCTTGCGCTACAATGTTGGACAGACAAACACCCCGAAGGAGGATCAACCATGTCAAATGAAAAGCGCGTCTGGTGGAAGGAAGCCGTGGTCTACCAGATCTATCCCCGCTCCTTTGCCGACTCCAACGGCGACGGCATCGGCGACCTGAACGGCATCACCGCCCACCTCGACTATTTGAAGGAGCTGGGCGTGGACGTGATCTGGTGCTCCCCCATCTACGCCTCCCCCAACGACGACAACGGCTACGACATCTCCGACTACCAGGCCATCATGGAGGAGTTCGGCACCATGGCGGACTTCGACCGCATGCTCGAGGGCATCCACGCCCGGGGCATGAAGCTGGTGATGGACCTGGTGGCGAACCACACGTCCGACGAGCACAAGTGGTTCATCGAGAGCCGCAAGTCCAAGGACAACCCCTACCGCGACTACTACATCTGGAAGGACGCCAAGGACGGCAAGGCGCCCAACAACTGGGGCGGCTGCTTCTCCGGCTCGGCCTGGGAGTACGACCCCGCCACCGACCAGTATTTCATGCACCTGTTCTCCAAGCGCCAGCCGGACCTCAACTGGGCCAACCCCAAGGTCCGGGACGAGATCTTCGACATGATGACCTGGTGGTGCGAGAAGGGCATCGACGGCTTCCGCATGGACGTCATCGGCATGATCGGCAAGGAGAGCTTCGTGGACGGCGAGGTCGCGCCCGGGGCGCTGTACGGCAACGGCGGCCCCTACTACCAGCACACGGAGACCACCCACAAGTACCTCAAGGAGATGCGTAAGCGGGTGCTCGACAAGTTCGACCTCATCACCATCGGCGAGGCCGGCGGCGGCACCGGAGACGCCATCCGCTATTCCGGCTATGACCGTGCGGAGCTGAACATGACCTTCGGCTTCGAGCATACCGACGACATCAACGACCACACCGAGCTGGGCAAGTGGTCCGACCACGGCTCGCCCTTAAACGAGGTGCGCGAGGTGCTGAACCGCTGGCAGCTCGACCTGCAGGGCAAGGCGTGGAACACCGTGTACATGTCGAACCACGACCAGCCTCGGCAGGTCAGCCGCTTCGGCAACGACAGCCCCCTGTGGCGGGAAAAGAGTGCCAAGATGCTGGGCACGCTGCTGCACATGATGCGCGGCACGCCGTTCATCTACCAGGGCGAGGAGCTGGGCATGACCAACATCTACTTCAAGTCCATTGACCAGTACAAGGACGTGGAGGTCCACAACGCCTGGCGTCAGTGGGTGGAGCCGGGACTGGTGGACGCCCAGGACATGCTGCGCTGGTACGCCAAGATCGCCCGGGACAACGCCCGCACGCCCATGCAGTGGGACGCCACCGCCAACGCCGGGTTCACCACCGGCACGCCCTGGATCGACGTGAACCCCAACTACCTGGCCGTCAACGCCGAGGCGGAGATGAAGGACCCCGACAGCGTGTTCAATTACTATAAAAAGCTGATCGCGCTGCGGCATGCCCACGACATCGTCGTCTACGGCGCGTTCGAGCCGCTGCTTACAGACGACCCGAGCGTCTACGCCTACCGGCGCGCGCTGGACGGGCAGGTTTTGACGGTGCTGTGCAACTGGACCGACCGCACCGCACCCTGCGCATTGAACGACGACTTCACGGGCGAGGAGCTCATCTCCAACTACCCCGCCCACAAGCCGGGCTCCCTCTATCCCTACGAGGCCCGGGTGTTCCTCAAATCAGTGTAAATTTACGTCCCCGCGCTTTACAGCGTGGCCCGTTCACGGTATAATATCGCAATATCAGGAGGGGAAACAAAATGGACAAGGAACAGTACAAGGCGTTTTACGAGAGCGTCTATCGCCATTCTCTGGCGCACATCCTGGCAAAAGCGGTCATCGAGATCTACGGCGCGGACAAGGTGCAGTACGCCATCGGCCCGCAGATCGCCGACGGCTTCTACTATGACTTCGAGCTTCCCGTGGCCATCTCCGTGGAGGACTTCAAGACCATCGAGGACAAGATGCGCGAGATCATCAAGCGCCGCGAGGACTGGACCTGCAAGGAGCTGACCCGTGAGGAAGCGCTGGAGCAATTCAAGGGCCAGAAGTTCAAGACCGA
>JAFUWR010000156.1 GCA_017471125.1 Clostridia bacterium
ATACTCAGACGTTATACAATGAATTTACAATCCAATCGAGAGGCAGTTCCCGTTGGATGAAGGCAAGGATTTGCCGAATATTTTAGGAGGTACCTGTCATGAAGAAGGTAATCAGTCTGGTCCTGGCTCTTTGCGTTTTCGCGATGAGCGCTGTGGCTTTCGCCGCTACCCCCGTGGCCGCGACGGAGCTCGAGTACACCGGCGAGCTGGTGCTGATGCACTACTCCACCTCTGAGGAGTCCGAAGGCAACGGCGGCTCCGACGGCTTCCGCACCACCATCGCGGCCTGGAAAGAGGCCCATCCTGAGATCACCCTGACCGAGAACGTGCTGGCCAACGCCGAGTACAAGACCCAGGTCGCGACCCTGGCGGCCGCCGACAACCTGCCCGACGTCTTCCTGCTCCAGGGCATGAACACCATCGCCTGGGCGGACCAGGGCCTGGTGCTTGACATGACCGACATCGTCAAGGCTTCCCCGTACTATGACGCCTACAACACCGCCTACTTCACCCCCTTCACCACCCCCGACGGCAAGATCTACGGCCTGCCCGTGCTGACCGGCGGCACCTGCACCGTGGTGATCTACGACAAGGCTCTGTGGGCCGAGGCTGGCTTCGATTCCTTCCCCACCACCTGGGAAGAGGTCGAAAAGGCTGACGAGTACTTCGACGAGCAGGGCATCGACACCATCGCCTTCGGCAACGGCGGCCAGTGGCAGGCCAACTCCGACTTCCTGTCCACCCTGGGCAACCGCTACACCGGCCCCGCCTGGTTCGCCAGCCTGATCGCCAACACCGGCGCCAAGTTCACCGACGAGGCGTTCGTGAAGGCCCTGGCCGAGACCCAGCGCCTGTTCCACGACACCGGCATCTTCAACGCCGACTTCAACGCCGTCACCAACGAGGATGCCCGCGAGTACTACATCGCCGGCGACGCCGCTGCCTTCATCGGCGGCAACTGGGACTGGAGCTACATCTACGCCGTGCTGAAGGACTCCGATGAGGAGAAGTTCGCCAACATCGGCCTGGCCGTGCTGCCCCAGCCCGCCGACGCCACCGAGGCGCCCAACAGCCAGAACATCGGCCTGGGCTACGCCATGGCCATCAACCCCAAGGTCGCCGAGGATCCCGCCAAGCTGGCCGCCGCGATCGACCTGTGCTACGAGCTGACCGGCCCCGCCTTCTCCTCCTACGTGGCTGAGAACTACGCGCTGGGCGGCCTGACCAGCGCCGGCGACGTGGACCTGAGCGCCTTCGATCAGCAGACCCAGGACTTCTACAACTGGTCCTATGTCGACACCGACACCTGCGAGATCTACGACTCCTACCTGGATTCCTCCATCTGGTCCGTGCTGAACACCGAGATGCAGGAGATGATGAACGGCGACAAGGATCCCGAGACCGTCGCCGCCGATACCCAGGCCGCCTACGACGCCGCGTACAACGGCTAAGCTAAAGAGCGCCTGATCCAAGGTAAGACCTCACAGCCGTCCGCCTGCGAAACGGGCGGGCGGCTGTTTCATCGCTTGCGCTTCCGGCCCCATGCCGCGTGATGTCCGTGTCATGCCGCGGCGTGGGAGCGGAAGTGCGAAAAATCCAAAGGAAAGCGAGGGGACGGACGTGCTTGATTCCATCAAACCCAAGAAATCGACCGTCTATCTGTATCTTCTGATCCCGGTGGCCCTGTTCATCTTCACGGTGTTCTTCCCGCTGATCTCCGCGCTGGTGTACAGCTTCTTCGAGTGGAAGAGCGGCCCGAACAAGATCTTCAACGGCATCGCGAACTACAAGCAGCTGTTCGGGGACACCGTGTTCTGGACCTCCTTCGGCCACAACCTGTACCTGGTGGCGGCCTGTATCGTCGGCCAGTTGGGCATCGCCTTCATACTGGTGCTGTTCGCCAACTCCCGCCTGGCCAAGGCCCAGACCATCCACCGCACCTTCGGCTTCTTCCCGTCCACCATCTCCGCGGTCTGCATCGGTATGATCTGGTCGATGGTGTACCACAACAAGTACGGCATCCTGAACTGGTTCATCATCAACGTGCTGGGCCATCCTGAGTGGGCCAAGGTCTGGCTCAACGACACCAAGAACATCATGCTCTACGTATCCATCCCGCTGATCTGGCAGTACATCGGATACTACATGGTCATCATGTTCTCTGCCATCGCGGGCATCGACAAGTCCATCTTCGAGTCCGCGGAGATCGACGGCGCGAACGGCTTCCAGACCGCCATCCACATCACGCTGCCCCTGATCCGCAACACGATGCTGGTCTGCCTGACCCTGTGCATCGCGGGCAACATGAAGGCCTTCGACAACATCTACACCATGACCGCCGGCGGCCCGGGCTACTCCTCGATGGTCATGGCGATGTACGGCTACAAGGTGTCCTTCGAACAGTCGAACCTGGGCTACGGCTCCACCATCTCCGTCGCGATCTTCGTGCTGTCGCTGGCCGTCATCGGCGGCTCCCAGTGGCTGGTGAAGCGGGCTACCCGCGGATTGGAGGCGTAAGTCATGCAGAAGAAAGCTGAGATCACCGCGGTTCGCCAGACCTCCAAGGTCGGCACCGCCGTCGGCACCGTGCTCATCAACCTGGTCCTGTGGATCTTCTCCATCAGCTGCATCTTCCCGCTGGTGTGGATGCTCTACTCCTCCTTCAAGGAGAAGCGCGTGTTCAACGCGGACATCGTGGGCCTGCCCAAGGTGTGGGACCCGGTCAACTACATCAAGATCCTGTCCAACAAGGACTATCACCTGTGGCAGTCCATGTGGAACAGCCTGCGCACCACCGGCATCTCCATCCTTCTGATCGTGCTGTTCAGCTTCATCGTGGGCTATATCCTGGCCCGCGTGCGCTTCAAGCTGAACCGGCCGCTGTACGTCATGTTCCTGATGGGCATGCTGATCCCGATCCACTCGCTGCTGGTGCCCATCTACGTGGTGTTCAAGGACGCCAACCTGCTGGACAAGTGGTACACCCTGCTGTTCCCCTACGTGTCCTTCGGCCTGCCCATGGGCATATTCCTGACGGAGGGCTACGTCAAGGGCATCCCGGTGGCCCTGGAGGAAGCCGCCTCCATCGACGGCGCGGCCTTCTCCCGCACGCTGTGGACCATCATCTTCCCGCTGTGCCGCCCGATATTGGTCACCATCGCCATCATCCAGATCTTCGGCTGCTGGAACGAGTTCTCCTTCGCCCTGGTGCTGATGAACGACGTGAACCTCCAGACGGTGCCGCTGGCGCTGACCCAGTTCAAGGGCCAGTTCGCCTCCGACTATCCCAAGCAGATGGCCGCCATGCTCATCACCATGGCCCCCATCGTCATCATGTACTTCGCCTTCAACGGCCAGATCATCAAGGGCATGGTCGCCGGCGCGGTGAAGGGCTGATCCCCAAAAATTCTATATCATCGGGGCTTTGCGTATGATCGCGCAAAGCCCCGATTTTTCATCCATTCCGCGCTGAACGGTTGACAGGCGGGGCCAAATGGCCTATAATCATATCAGGGAAGGATGCTCGAAAGGAGTGATCGACGATGACAAGCGCAAGGGATGTCGCCCGCATCTTTGAATATCTGAGCATGCAGTCGGACGGCGCGATCATTGAAAAGACGCGCCTGAACAAGCTCCTGTACTTTGCTCAGGGCCACGCCCTGGCGGAGTTCGGGCATGAGCTGTTCCCCAACCAGATCGACGCCTGGGCACACGGCCCGGTGGTGGCCGCGGTCTATTCCGGTTACGACAAGATCGTCCAGCGCGCGCAGGCGGAGGGCATTGCCGACATACAGGCGTCGCCCCAGGAGATGGAGATCATACTGGATGTGTGGGATCAGTATCGCGGCTACAAGGCCAGTGAGCTGGTCGAGATGACCCATGAGGAAGATACCCCCTGGTCGGAAGCCTATGTGCCGGGGATGAAGGATCGGCACATCCCGCAGGAGGCCATCCGGCGCTTCTTTGCCCGCCCGGAGAACGGTCTGAACCATGGGCTGAAGGACATCGGGACCCTGCCGACGGTGGACGCGCTCCCGGCTGAAGAATACGATCCCGAAGAGGATGCGGTCTGGGAGGCTTTGCTCGATGCGGCCCAATAAGTGGGAGATATGGCTCGTCGATATGCCCTATGAAGAGGGGATAGGCTCCAAGATACGGCCCGCGCTGGTGATCGACCCGCAAAAAAACCTGTACATCGTCGGAAAGATGACGACCCACCCGCCGAGGCCCAGCTTCCCCTATGAATACCCGATGATCGACTGGCAGGGCGCAGGACTGACCCGCCCGACCACGCTGCGGCTGTCCAAGATGCCCAAGCTGGAGCTGTCGCGCTTCAAGAAGAAGCTGGGGGTCATCCGCCCCGTCGACCTGATCAATGTGCGCGCCATCCTCATGCGCATGCTCTCGGATCAATTGCTGTAACTCGCCTGTCGTGGCGGCTGAATGGCCACCGCGGCAGGTTTTTCACTGTATCGGGCAAGCTGCCATAGTATGCCCTCGGGAGGGGATGCTATGGCGACGAAGAAGATGCCCATCGGGCTGTTCGTGAAGGGGATCGGGGAGGCCTATGCCCGCGGGGACGGGTACATCATGGGCGCGACGGGGCAGGACCCGAAGAAGTGGAAGAAGGACAGCTGGTGGTTCGAGCAATATAAGAAAAATGAGAGGCAGTACGAGAAGGCGCTGTACTGGCGGGCGCACGCGGCGCGGGTATGGGACTGCAACGGCCTGGCCGAGGGGCTGTATCGGGACTACGCGGGCGTGGACATCGACACCCAGGCCAAGTACGATTACAGCCAGTGGTGCAAGCCCAAGGGCAGCGGGCTCATCCCGGCGCGGTACCGGGTGGCGGGCGCGGCGGTGTTCTGGGGCGATTCGGCCTCGGACATCCACCACGTGGCCTACCTGTACGCGCCCGTGGACGCCGACGACCCCCAGGGCGACTGGTACATCATCGAGGCCCGGGGCGTGATGTACGGCGTGGTGCGGTCGAAGCTGCTGAGCCGCAAGCCGGATTACTGGGGCTGGATGACGAAGTACTTCGACTACGCCGAGGCCGGGGCGGAGGTCCCCGCGGCGGGCGCGCTGGGCGACCGGGTGCTCGAGAACGGCATGAGCGGCGACGACGTGAAGGAGATGCAGACCGACCTGATCCGCCTGGGCTACGACCTGGGCCGATGGGGCGCGGACGGCGACTTCGGCGACGCCACCGAGGAGGCGCTGCGCCAGTTCCAGCGGGACAAGAGGCTCCCGGTCAACGGCCTGCTGGACGCCGCGACCCTCGAGGCGCTGCAAAAGGCGCTGGCCAAGCTGGAAAAGCCCACGGCGGACCCCTCGCGGGTGCAGATTTCAGGCGGCAAATGCTACGTGCGCACGGCGCCCAACACCTCCGGGAAGAAGATTGGCGTGGCCCACGACGGCGATTCCTACCCCTACGCGGGGGAGACGAGCGACAACGGTTGGCTCAAGATCGCCTTCAAGGGCAAGGAGGGCTGGGTGTCCGGGAAATACGGGAGGCTCATAAAATGAGACGGGGCGGCATCGCCGCCCCGTCGGTCTATACCAATGGCCTTACGGCCTGATAGACCTTTTCATATCGCTCATATATCTGCATATATTTCATGTGCATCTCGGGCCGCGGCTGATAGGTGTGGATCTCCTCCACCATGTGGTCGGCGGCGTCCTTCAGGTCGCTGAAAACGCCGATGGCCACGCCGGTGAGCATGGCGCTGCCCACGGTGCCTGCGTCGGCGGTCCGCAGCGCCACGATGGGCACGTTCAGCATGTCGGCCTTCATCTGCATCCACTCGGCGGACCGCGCGCCGCCGCCGGTGGCGTGAAGCTTCTTGTAGTGCACCCTGGAATCCACGAGCGCCCGGGCGTTCAGCACCATCTCGTAGGCCACGCCCTCCATGCAGCCGCGATAGATCTCGGGCGTGCCGGTGTCGGTGGTCAGGCACAGTATCGCGCCCTTGGCCCCGGTGTCCATGTAGGGCGTGGCCGCGCCGGCGAAGTGGGGGAGGATGAGCAGGCCCGACGGCTCGCCGCCGTGCTCGTTCTTATATTGCGCCTCCAGCAGCTCGTTGACGGAGACGCCCTGCGCCTTGGCTTGCTGCTTCTCGTCCTTCGCCAGGTGGCTGACGCACCAGTCGATCAGCGCGCCGCCGGTGTAGGAGAAGGCGTAGGCCACGTACTTGCCGGGGATGGCGTAGGGGACCACGGAGAAGTAGCCCCGATACATGGCCTCGATGTCGGGCATTTCGTCGTAGATGGGGGTCAGGCACTCCACCGTGCCCGCGCCGTCCACGGCCACGTCGCCGTCGAACGCGCCCGCGCCCACCGCCGCGGCCACTTGGTCGTGGCTGATGGACACCACCGTCACGTCGGCCGACAGGCCCACGGCCTGCGCTGCCGCCGGGGTCAGCTTCCCCGCGGGCGTGCCGGTGGGCACGGGCTTCGACATCAGGTTCACGTCGATGCCCGCCGCGTCGAACAGCTCCCGGCTCCAGTCGAGGCTGCGGATGTCCAGCGCCATCGTGCGCGTGGCCAGCGAGTAGTCGATCTGCGTAACGCCCGTCAGGTGGTACACCACGTAGTCCTCCATCAGGAAGATGTGCTTCGCCGCGGCGTACACGTCGGGCTTGTGCTTCTTCATCCACATCAGCTTCGGCAGGCTGTACATCTCGTGGGGGCGCAGGCCCGTGACCTCCGCGATGCGCATCTCGCCCAGCTTCGCGGACAGCTCCTTCACCTCGTCCCCGCCCCGGGGGTCGGTGTACAGCATGGCGTTGTGCAGCGGCTTGCCGTCCCCGTCGGTCATGACGAAGGTCTCGCCGAAGGACGTGATGCCGATGCCGCCGATGTCCGGGTACTGCGCCGCCACCTCTTTGATGACATCTACAACCCCGTCCATGATGGTGCTGACGTCGATCTCGTGGCCGGTGACCCTCCGCCGGACGGGATAGTCCCGGTAGGCCTTGTTCAGGTATTTGCCGCCCTCGTCAAAGACGGTGCATTTGCAGCCCGTCGTCCCTATATCCAATCCCGCGATCTTCATTGAATAAACCTCCGGTTTATCAAAGAGTGGAGAGTTGAGAGTGAAGAGTGGAGATATAGTTAGCCGCTTAACTCGGTGGCACTCTTTATCTCCACTCTCAACTCTTCACTCTCCACTCTGGAATCAGTCGATATCTACCCAATCATAATGGAGGTAGGTGGTAAACGCTTCCTTCAAGACCTCCTTCATATGCCCCACGCCGACGGAGGTGTGGTGCTTGAAGCCGCCGCGGGCGAGCTTGATCATCTTCTCCTGCATGTCGGGCACCTCGCAGACGCCGGCGCAACCGAAGTACTCGGCCTCGATGGGGTCGTCGGTGAACTCGGCCTCGGAGGCGTAGACGACGATCTTGCCGTCCTTGGTCTGGCAGTTGGAGATGGTGGTGGGGAAGGGGCGGATGCGGCCCTCGTTGGTGCCCCAGCCGGAGCCGGGATCGCCCTTGGCGAACATCTTGTGCTCGGTGACGGTGCCGCGGCCGGTCATCAACTGCTGGGCCACGGGGCCGCAGTGGAACAGTATGACCTTGTTCTCGTCGTCGCCGTAGTTGTTGTTCCAGTCGAGGACGGCGGTGGGCTGCTCGGTAGCCAGGCTCATCG
>JAFUWR010000157.1 GCA_017471125.1 Clostridia bacterium
AGCGCCAGCACCGACAGCGCGATGCGGATGAACCGCCGCCTTATCCTGCGTATCATCGACGCTTCCCCGCCCTATTTGTCATTATATTGAAGCGAATAGCCCACGCCGCGGGTGGCCTTGATCTCCACCTTCGACCGAAGCTCCTGGAGCCGCTTGCGCAAGAGCGATATGTTCACCCACACCACGCTCGCCTCCGCGTCCGAATCCCAGCCCCAGACCCGCTCCATGATCTGCTCGATGCCGTGGATGGCGCTCGGGCGCTCCACCAGCAGCTCCATGACCTGGTAGGCCTTGTTGTTGAGCTTCACCGACCTGCCGCCGCAGCGCAGCTCCATGCCCGCCTTGTCCAGCTCCAGGTCGCCGTAGGACGCCACGTCCGGCGCGTAGTCCGCCCGGCGGCGCAGCATCGCCCGCACCCGGGCCAGCAGCTCGCTGGTGGCGAAGGGCTTGGGCAGGTAGTCGTCCGCGCCGGCGTCCAGGCCCGCCACACGGTCCTCCACCGCGTCCCGGGCCGTCAGCATCAGGCACGGCACCGCGCTGCCCGCAGCCCGCACGCGCTTCAGGACCTCTATGCCGTTCAGCTCCGGCATCATCCAGTCCAGGATCAGCCCGTCGTAGGCCTCCGACGCCGCGTAGTCCACCGCGTCGCGGCCGTTGTTCACCGTGTCCACGGCGTAGCCCGAGTGCTCCAGCAGCGCCTTCACCGCGCGGCACAGGTCGCGGTCGTCCTCCGCAAACAGCAATCTCATATCACTCACCCATCCCCATTATACCAGATAAACAATGCGCACTCAAGCGCCGCCTCCGGGGAGGCAGCGCCTGATCTCTCATGATTTAGATGCCATCGTCCGACGTGAACGCGGTGCCCTCGGCCTGGGGCGCGGGGTCCACGCTCGGGGAGGTGTTGGCGTCGGGCTGCTGGCCGTTGCCGCGCATGCCCCGGCCGCCGCCGAAGCCGCCGCGATCGCCCTTGCCGCCGTTGTTGCCGCCGAAGCTCCCGCGACCGCCCTTGCCGCCGCTGAAGCCGCCGTTGTTGCAGTTGCCCTTGTTGGCCTGGCGGGAGCCGGGCTGGGCCTCGCGCTCCTTGAGATGGTTCAGGATCAGGTCGGCCTGTTCCTGGGTCAGCTTGCCCGCGGCCACATACTCGTTCAGCTCGGCCTCCAGGTCGTCTATGCGGGCGGACCGGCGGGCGGCGTCGTAGGCGTCCAGCGCGTCCTGCAGGGCGGCGGCGTCATCGGTCGCCTGCGCGTCCCCGGCGGGGGCCTGCGCATCCTCGGCGGGCTGAACGTCCTCGATGGCGGGGACCTCGGGCTCCGCCGTCTCGGCCATCGCCACGACCCCCATCACCAGCGCCAGCACCAGCATCAGCGCGATCATCATTCCGGAAAAAAAGTGCTTCATCGTCTACATCTCCTTGTCTTTGTTTATTGGTCCGTTCCTTCGGACAATGGCATTATCGCATGGAAACCTTTTGCCAAGCTTAAACAAAGATGAACAGTTTGTGGACGATCAAAAACAAAACCAAAAAAGATAGAGAGAAACAAGTACTGCTTGTCTCTCTCGATTTATTATCTACTTTCCTTTTTTTCGATCAAAAGTCACATAGAGCCCCAATAACGCAAGGGCGATCAGAAGGAAGCCCGACAGGGTATAGCGGGAGCTGCCTCCCCCGCCGGTCGCGGGAAGGGTGACCCCGGCGGTATTGGAGATCAACAGCGTTATCGTGTCCGTCTCGGGATCGACCTTCTTGCCGCTTCCATCAGAGGAAAGGCTGCTGCCCTCATCGTAATTGACCGCGTCCGCCGTTACGGTGATCGTGATCGGCGCCGACTTGAGGTCATAGCCCCTCGGCGCGGCGGTCTCCACGAGCTGATAGGTCCCGGGCACCAGCTCAAAGACGGTCTCGCCGTCGTATGAAAGAAGCCCATTATCTCCTGAAATCATACCACTCAGGAGCGCAGGTTCCACGCGCTCTGAGTCGTTGACGCGGAAGAGGTCGAAGACCGCCCCGTACAGCGGCTGTTCCGTGTTCGCGATATCCACCTTCATGAAGGACAGCCTCTGCTTCCGGGTGTTGGTCACCGCATCCGTCCGACGCTGTATATAGGGATCATTCTCTGACAAAGTCTTGACATCGCCCTGCGCATAGGATACGACATAGGTGTTGCCGGGCGTTTCGCCGGGAACGACGAGAGTTTCTCCGTCAGCAACAGGCGTCACGCGGCCATCCTCGACCACGACCTCGCGCACCACATAGTTTTCCAGGCTGTCATCGGCGGGCAGCTCCAGCAGCCACGCGGCGCTGACCGACGGGGCCTCTATGGTCTGAACAGGATCGCTCTTCAATACCGCTCCCCGCGTGGCCAGTGTTTCCGCGTCCCCTTCCCTTCGATAAAGCGCCATCGTCACGGAACCGTGGACGGCGACGTATTCGCCGCTTTCCCAAACCTTATTGACGGTGATGCTGCTCAAACAATGATTGGTGACGGTCACCTTTGCGTCCTCGCGCAGTTTGATCTGGCCATCCGCGCCGGGGACCTCGGCGGGGTCGCAGGAGCCATCCTCCAATTCCTTTGAGACAAAGGCGTACCCCGTCGGATTGCGGATCTCCTCGACCAGGAAATCCGTCCCCGCCAACAAGCCCTTGATGACTACGGTATAGCCGTCGGGGATGCCGGCGATGGTCCCATACTGGCCGGATTCGCTGCACACGACGGGCTCCGTGCCCTGATCCGTCAGCACGCCGTCCACATAGGTAAAGTAGTGCTCCTCGCCGCCGACCTCCTTCACCACGTAGTATTTGCCGCGGCTGTAATGGGTCAGCGCGCCGTCCGCGCCCTCCAGCATGACCCTGAATTCAAAGGTCGCCTGCTCGTCGACGGGGTTTTCCACCCGTTTTGTGACGCGCAGGTCCTTTAGGTTGGCCGGGGAGCAGCGGTTGACGAATTGCACGCGCTGCCGCTGCATGATGGTCTTGGCGCTGCTGATGGCGGTGATGGCCTCATCCTCCGGGATGCCGCCGTCCCCGCCCATATCCGCCTCGTTGATCATCACGGTGTCGTAATATGCGCCGCTGACGTCGATCTCCTGCACGAAATAGGGCACATCATCTGGGATCCCCGAAAAGACGCAGGCCTCGCCGGGCTTGAGATAGAACACGTGGTCGTATTCCTTATCGCCGATCGGCACCCCGTCGTGGAAGTCCATCGCGCCGCCGCCCTCATAGCTCACGGCGACGGGATCGGAGGAAAGCGTGACGCCGGGATACAGCGGGACGTTCTGCCCGTCGATGACCGCAAAGGCCTGGTAGGCGAACTGCACGTTGGCATAGCCCGCCTGATCCGTACCGCTCAACTTCTTTTCGACCGCGAAGGTCCCGCTCTCCACCACGGGCAGATTGAATCGCACCTTCAGGGTGGACGCGCCGGAGCCGCGCTCCTGATAGAACATCTTCATGGTGTGGCCCGAGTAATCCCGGAAGGTATCGCCCTGGAAGTATTCGTCCGCCAAACCATCGTTCCATGCCGTGCCGTCCGGGAAGATGCCCGCATCCTTGAAGGCCTGCCGCAGGGTGGTCTTGACGCCGCCCGCGTCCACCACGCCGGTGCTGAAATCGATGTAACCGGACACCGAGCTGTGGACGCCGCCGATGTCCAATACCAGCACGCCGTCGATGTAGACCCACAGGTCGTCGTCGCCCATGAACTCATAGACGACGGGCGCGCCGTTTGCGTCCAGGCCGTCCCGTGCCTGGAGGAAGCTGGCCTCGATCACGGTGCCGAACTGGTAATCCACCGCCTCCTTCAACAGGTACATCGTATCCCGGAACATCGGGTTTTCCAGAGATACCCAGCCGTACAGCGTGTCGTACAGGTGCGTATTGGTGCCCGGCTTTGAGACATCCAGATTGTTGTAGGGCAGGAAATTGCCCCGGTAATAGGAGGACACCGACCCGCCCGCGCCGTTTTGCGGGATGCCCGTCTCCTCATAAACGGTGAAATCGCCGGACGCCCTGTCGTAGTGTGCGAAGTTGTTGAAGGCGTTGTACTCGTAATAGCCCGTGGCGTCGTACACGCTTTGCAGGAACAGGTGGTTCGCGTCGCCCTTGTAGTTTGTACTGTTATAGATCTTCGAGAAGGACTGCCCGGTGCGGGACACCGGCCAGCCGTCCGCGCCCAATACGCGCTTCAACAGGCCCTGCTTGAACGTGCCGTTTTGGTACCAGGTATCGTCGTTGAACAGGTTCATGGACGCCCGGTCGGAAAAGTCGTACATGCTGATCTTGATGCCCGCGGCGGCGCTGTCCACCGTTTCCACGGGATGCAGCACGCCCGTTTCAAATTCTACGGCCTCCGCAAAGGAGAACACCGCGGACCCGCCGCTCTCGCAGGGCGTCAGCGCGCGGCCGACGATGTCGCAAGACAGCCCCACGTATTGCTTGCTCGCGTCGTCCCACGCCTCGATGGTCGTGTTCGCGCCGCTCACGTCCATCAGCAGCCCCAGGGGCGACTTGGACAGTATGCCGCCGGCCTGCGGCGCGAGATAGTTGCCTGTCGCGGGGTTATAGAAGTCGTAGTAGCCGGTGGGATTCCCGTCGTCGTCCTTGTATTCATACAGGTACCAGGTGGTGGACTTGTCCGTTCGATAGCCCACATAGTCCCCGTCGTCGAAGGCATAGACGAGGCTGCCGTCTCCCGCGACCACATAATCCTCGTATTCCCCTATTTCCTCATTGTATACGCGCTGGTAGATCACATAGGATCTGCCGCCCTCCAATTCCGAGGCGCTGCGCTTTTGCGCCGTGAATTCCGGGTAGACCGCGTTGTCCACAGAGGCGTACAGCGCGAAGCGGGTGTTGGCATCCGTGCTCTTCGCGGCCTGGAAGCCGCCAGCCGCCGAGCCCCAGCGGTTGCTGACCACATACGCGGTGTCGTCCGCGCAGCGCAGGCGGATATAGCCGCTCAGGTTGCCGCTGGCGTCGATGGGATATACCTCGATCAGGCCGGGCGCATCGCTCACCGTCAGGGCGCCGGTCGTCAGGTCCATATATCGGCCGTCGTCGCTTCGGATATGATACAGGTTGTCCCGCACATGCTCGAAGGTCCAGACGGTGATGGGCACGTCGGACGCCACCTTGCCGTTGGCCGCGGTCACGGCGGTCAGCACGCCCGCCTCCAGCACGTTGACATAGGTCCCCTTCAACAGGGCCCCGTTTTCTGCCTCGGACAGCAGCGCGACCTTGTCCTTCCCGTTGTCCCTGACGATGGCGAAGGACTGGCCGTTCAGAGAGCCGATGTAGTTCGCCTGGCCGAAGGCAAAGGTGGAGAAGCTGTCGGTCTCAAAGGAGAAGACATCGCCGTCCATTGTCTCTATCGGCAGCACCTCCGCGTCCCCCTCCGGGAGGTGGACGATCTCGAACACCGCGTCGTCCTCCAGCGGCACCGGGTCCGCGTAGCGCACCGTCACCAGGACCGGGGCGTCGGGCTCGATGCGCTCGCCCTCGTAGAGGATGTCGATATCGAACAGCCGCGCGTCGGAAATGAATACCAGGTCGTTTGCGTCGGAGAGCGCCCGCGTCATGCGGTCGACGCCCTCCGCGTATGCCTCGTCGTCCTCCGGCACCTCGGTGACGGAAAGCCGCGCGCCGTCCGGGATGTTGGCCGCCCCGTCATAGGTCACCTCGATCCAGTAATCCGCGCCCCGCACCGCCGTCACCATGGTCCCCGCAAGGCGCGCCGGTTCTGACAGCGCCTCCCGTCGGTCCAACAGCGTGACGCGATAGAGCGCCTCGACCGCATCCACCAGGATGGTCGTCTCGTCAAAGCCCGCCGTCGGCATGACGCTGTAATCGTCCTCCACGGGCTCTATGGAAAGCAGGTCGGCGTCGTAATCCAGCCGCCATGTCTCCGCGGATCCTTCAATAGCTTCTTCCCAGGATGCGTCGAAGGATCGCGCCTGCGTCATCCAGCCCCGAAGGGAAAACGGCCCTTCGAGGTCGGAAATATCGACGGCCACGTCAAAAATGCACGGGACCATCGGCTCGATCTCAGCCGTATCCCCCGGCTCGATGTCGGCCTCGAGCTCCGGCATCTCCTCCGGCTCCACCGTTTCCTCCGGCTCTGCCGTCTCCTCCGGCTCGACCGTTGCCTCCGGCTCGACGGCATCCTCGGGCGCGGGCGCTTCCCCTGTCGCCTGTGGCGTCGGCGCGGCCTCCGGGACGACCGCGTCGCAAAGCTCGACGATGACGACGTCGTCCTCCGTAAAGACAGCGAGCTCGAGCCGTTCAAAGCTGCGGGCGGGATAGATGGCCAGCCCGCGTTCGTCCCGCTCGAACCAGATCATCCCTTCCGGGTGGTCGTCGTCGACGACCTGCCCGGCCTCCACGGGCGCGTCCGCCGCCAGCCCGACCGCTTCGAGGATCGCGCCCAGATAGACGGGGCGCTGTTCGCCGACGACGAATCGACGATTCGCGCCCTCGGGCGCGAGCTCCGGGACGGGCGTCTCGGCGACGAGCGCATCCTCGGCGTCCCCGAGGGAAAAGGGCTCCACCTCCAGCGGGGGCAGCTCGATCTCTACGCTTTCCAGCGCCGCCTCCGGGGCCTCGGGGACGTCCGCCTCCGTCGGCCGCGCCTGATAGCAGGCGTCGGTATGGACGTGCGCCTCCAGCCCGCAGGTCAAAGCGCCCGTCTCGTCAAAGCAGGCCTCGGCGTGGGCGTGCTCCACCATCCCGCAGGCCTCCGCGCGCTCCAGGGTGTCGGCGAGGAACGTCAGGCGGTTCAGCGTGAACGCGACGACGACAGCGCACAGCAGCGCCACCACGCCGTTGCGCACGCGCCTTTTCCGCGCGCGCTCCACGGTCCGCTCCAAGGGCGGTCTTTCTCTATGCTTCATTATCTCGTTCCCCTTCGGTTCAGTCCCCTGCTCTGATAGTATTCGGCCTTCGCCGCGTACATCGCCAGGTCCGATTCATGGACCAGCTGCTCCGCCGTCATATCGGGGTGGTCCTTCGCCAGGGCGTAGCCCGCCGACAGGCTCAATTCCATCCCCGCCTTGTTGGACCAGCGGGCCGTCTCGTAGTCCAGGTCGTGCAGGACGGCCTCGGCCTGGTTTTTGTTCATGTTCGCCAGCACCACAAATTCGTCGCCCCCGGTGCGGTAGCGCCTGGAGGTCCGCTTGAACGCCGCTTCGATACACCGGGCCGCGCCGATGATCAGCGCGTCGCCCGCGTCGTGGCCCATGCTGTCGTTGACGGTCTTGAGTTCGTTGATGTCGATGGTGAACACCGCCAGCTCCGCCGGCACCGCCTTTGCTTCCCCCAGCGCCTTCATCGCCGTCGTGTAGGCGTTGCGGCTGAGCATGCCGGTCAGCACGTCCTGGGCGATCTGCTTCTGCTGCTGCCTGATATGCTCGTCGGCAGCGATCAGGTAGAACGCCTCGTAATGGATATACATCAGGCACGACCCGAGCGAGAGGGTGATATAGGCCGTTCGATATTGGCCCCCTGAGATCTCCTGAAATATGATCCCTACGATCAGCAGGACCAGCACCGCATATAGGGAAGCCCGGTTTTGTTGGTAATGGGACCTCCCGTATAAAAGAAACTCTATGGTGACCAGAACGATCACCAGCATGCAGACGGCGATATAGACGCCATAAAGAGGTCCATGAGAATAGTAATTGTTCTCATCGATCACGATCACCCAGCCGTTCAGGCATGCCAATAGCTGAAAAGCGACATTGAAGGCGAGCAGGGCGATCATCATGCGATAGCCCCGGCTCTTCTGGTTCATCTGCGAGACGATCGCGCCTCCGGCCATGGGCGTCAGGATGTAATCCGCGCACTTGACCGCCATGAGCGCCCCTCGGGGAGCGCCGGGGTCGCCGCCCATGCGGACGCCGACCCATTCCGCCAGGGCGGAGAGAGCGATCAGGCCATACGCCAGATAGAACGCGCCCTTCTTCGCCCTGGGGATCCAGCTATTTTCATGGACCAGGACGCACAGCACGCCCAAGGCCAGCCATGACAGGATGATGATCGTCGTATAATAATCGTTCAATCCGCGTTCTCCTTGTTTCCTATTGTCCCGGTTTTATTTTATCCTCGCAAACGGACGTTTTTCAAGGGTGGTACCAGAATGTCACCACCCGCTTAATTTTACAGCGCTTGCGTTTTTCCATGAAAAGAGTATGATTTATGAAAATATGTTATTATGGTGGAGCACACGGATCATGAGCAAATTCTTTGGAGAGACCCTTCGGAAGCTGAGGCAGGAGCGCGGCATCAATCAATACCAGCTCGCGAACGCGCTGTATGTGTCCCGCCCGACGGTGACGCGATGGGAAAACGGCACGCGCCTGCCGGACGCCGTCATGATCAAACGGATCGCCGAATACTTCGGCGTGGAGGTCAACGCGCTCCTGGGCGAGATCGTCCGGGACGACGAAAACCCGCAGGTCATACTGGTGGACGACGCGCCGCTCATCCTCAGGGGCGGCCTTTCCGTATTGTCGGACGCGCTGGATCGCGCCACCGTCACGGGCTTCAGCGACCCCTCGGAAGCCCTGGAATACGCGCGGAGCCACTATGTCGCCCTGGCCTTTTTGGACATCGACATGGGAAGCGTCAGCGGGATCGACCTGTGCAGGCAGCTTTTGGAGATCAACGACCACACCAACGTGGTGTTCCTGACCGCCTATATGGAGTATTCCCTGGACGCCTGGAGCACGGGCGCGTCGGGCTTTCTGCTGAAGCCGCTCACGACGGAAGCCGTCCATGACGTTCTGCCCCGTCTGCGGTATCCGATTTTCGGGGGGGGTAGAATATGAATAGCTGGCTTGAGCTCCCGAATCTGATGCTTGCCAACGCCACGCTGGTCATCGCGGCCATGGGGCTTTTGCTGGCCCTCATGTGCCCCGGCACCGACCGGTGGAGCAAGCGCTTCTTTGTCGCCCTGTTCGCGGTCATGCTGCTGTGCGCGGTGGCGGTCGTCTGCGAGCAGCTCTGTTCCCGCTACCGGGACAGGGCCCTGGAAAACAGGATCGCCCTGTTCGCCGCGTCGCTCCTGTCTTCGCTGCTGATGCCGATGATCACGGTCCATCTCCTGCACAGCCGCGGCGAGGATCATCGGAAGAGCGCCCTGTTCAGGGGCGTGCTCGCGCTCTGGCTGATCTACTTCTGCCTGTTGGAGATCGCGCAGTTTACCCGGTGGATCTATTATTTTGACGCGGACAACCATTACTTCCGCGGGCCGTGGTATCCGCTGCTGCTCGTCCCCGCCGTGGGGATCATGGCCATCGACCTGGTGAGCCTGTTCCATAAGCGCGACAAGCTGACAAAAAAGCAGTTCGCCGCCTTCGCGATCTGCTTTTTCCTGCCCATGCTGTCGATGCTCGTCCAGATGTTTTTCTATGGGATCTACTTTGTCTGCGTCGGCGCGGCAATCTCGGGGCTTTTCCTGTTCGCGTTCCTGCTCTCGGACCAGATCGAGCGGTACATGGACCAGCAGAAGGAGATCTCGCGCCAGCAGGCCAGCATCATGATGCTGCAAATGCGCCCGCATTTCATCTGCAACACCCTGACGGGCATCTATTATCTCTGCGAGGAGGACCCCGAGGAGGCCCGGCAGGTCACCCTCGACTTCACCAACTACCTCCGCAAGAACTTCACCGCGATCGCCAAAGAAGACACCATCCCCTTTGAGGAGGAGCTGGAGCATACCCGCGCCTATCTCAACGTCGAAAAGGTGCGCTTCGAGGATCGCCTGATCGTCGAAATGGATACGCCATGCACCGACTTTCGCCTGCCGCCGCTGACCTTGCAGCCCCTCGTGGAAAACGCCGTAAAGTATGGCGCCAGCCCCAAGGGTGGGCCGCTGCTGCTGAGCATCCGTACCCGGAAAAGGCCCGATGGCTGCGAGATCGTCGTGGAAGACTCCGGCCCTGGATTCCAGCCCGTCAAGAGCGACGATCCCCATATCGCGCTGGACAACATCCGCGAACGCCTGAGTATGATGTGCAGCGGCACGCTGGAGATCAGCTCGAGCAACGAATACGGGACGACTGTGACGGTCTTCGTCCCGTATCCCTGATAGTTTTGTTAAATGGAGGCCTGCGCCCTTGGTCCGAATAGATCCTCTTTCACACACAGTCTATCTCGACGACAAGCCCGTCCCCCTTAGCCCCGCTGAGTACCGTCTCCTCGCCGATCTGGCCCCGGGGAAGCTCGTTGGCTATACCTATCTGTCGCTTGATGTCCTGGGATTGACGACCGAGGCAAAGCAGGAGCTGGAGGTCCTGGTGAGAAGGCTCAAGCGGAAGCTCGGTGTGAAGATCGAGCGGGTGAAAGGCCGTGGGTATGTGATGAGGTCGTGATCTCTCCTGCCCAGCCCTGAAAAAAGGCAACGCATATGCCTTGAATGAAATAATTTCATTTTTTGGTGTTCTTTTTCATTGGGACTCTTTTTCAGAGCCCCTTTTCTTTGTTTACACATTTTTTCTTGTATTGCTCGCTGTAAAGGAGCAGAAACGTGAATAAAGCAGGCTTTTGCGAGACAAAGTTCCGCTCCATGCTGTTGATCGAACGGGATTCCGGTGAGATATTCGACCTCACCGATCCGGATCAACCGATCTCCGGCCTCAGCAGTTTCATCCTCAGTGGATTGATGGAAGCGCATAGGGAAAAGGCGTATCTCACGACTACGGGCTACAATCGAAATATGATGCGATTTTCACGAGAAACATAAGGAAGCACATTCAACAGCGTCTCCTCTTTGATATGCTCCCTCTAAAGGAGACAGTGAAAAATAACACTGTCAACAGAGGAGGGAGCATTGCTTGCTTTATAGGCAAATAGTAACAACGCTGATTTCGTATCAAAATCAGCGTTGTTGGGAAGCGGAGAAGGAGGGATTCGAACCCTCGAGACGCTTTTGACGCCTACGCGATTTCCAGTCGCGCGCCCTCGACCAAGCTAGGCGACTTCTCCATATTCAGTTTTGCGCCCTCGGGCGGTCAACCCTCCGGCGAATCAACAGATAGAATTATACCACATCCTCGGGGCGATTGCAATACTTTTTTGTGGAAAATTTGTATGAAGTGGCCGCGGGGCGCAAAGTCATACAAAACTCTTGAAAGCGCGTGCCGACTATGTTATAATGATAGCGTTAAATTGGGGGTAAAGGCATGAGCTACAAGAAGCGCAACCACATCCACGTACCCGACGATCCGCCCAGGGGGCCGTCGCTGTTTTTAGGCATCATCCTGCTGTTCATCGCGCCGCCGGTGAGCACCCTGGCGGGCATCTATATGTTATTGAAGCGCGGTCGGCTGGAGTTTACCCGGCGGCAGCTTCGGGATTTCAGGCACTATGCGGCCATCATCGGCGACCGGTCCAGCGTGAGCATCCGGGAGCTGGCGACGCGGCTGGGCAAGTCCACGGACGAGGTGATCAACGACATCCAGGCCATGATCGACCGGGACATCATCGACGCCCGGGCCTACATCGACCGCCGTTCGCTGCTTCTGTACATGCAGGACGAGACCATCGAGACGGATTTCGTGAACCCGACGGTGAACGTCTACGTGAACACCAACCAGACCCAGTCCGCGCCCATCGAGACCCACTTCGTGGAGAAGGCCGAAAAGCCGAAAGCCGAAGCGCCCAAGCCCGCGCCGGAGAGCGATAAGCCCAAGGCCCGGCACGCGGCGCAGCAGCCGCGGAAGCTGGAATGGGACAGCGAGGACTTCGAGGCGAAGCTGCGGGAGATACGGCAGCTCAACGACGACATCGACAACGACGCGGTGTCCGAGCGCATCGACCGCATCGGCGCGCTGACGGCCAGCATCTTCCGGGTGGTCCGGGAGAAGCCCGAGCGGGCCGAGGAGGTCCGCAAGTTCATGAACTACTACCTGCCCACCACGCTCAAGCTGCTCAAGTCGTACAGCCTGATGGAGAAGCAGAGCTACCAGGGCGAGAACATACAGGCGTCCCGGAAGAAGATCGAGGACGTGCTGGAGACGCTGGTCCACGCCTTCGAGCAGCAGCAGGACAAGCTGTTCCAGTCCGACGCGCTGGACGTGGAGACCGACATCAGCGTGCTGGAGACCATGATGGCCTCCGACGGGCTGACCGAGAAGGGGCAGGGCCTGCACCTGTGACGAGGGTGATATGATGGAACGGTATTTGACCGAAAAGGCCCGCAGGGGGCGCTGGTGGGACATCCCCGTCCTGGCGGCGTCGGGGCTATTGACCGTCGTGGGCATCAAGGTCGTGGCGGACAGCTTCGCGCGCCCCGTGGACGACCTGTTCGTCGCCATACTCGCCGCGGCAATCTTCCTGGGGCTGCTGTCCCTGCCCATCTGGTTCTACCTCCGACGCCGCCGCAGGCAGGCCGACGCCAGGGCGCTGGCGAAGTGCTTCGCGGAGAGCGGCCAGTCGTCATTGACCTACGGGGCGATCCAGCGCCGCACGGGCATCCGCGACGCGGAGGGCAGGCTCCAAAAGCTGCTGGGCCTGGGCTTCATGCAGAACGTGACCCTGGACGCCGCCCACGACATGGCGCGGCTCGACGTCGTCGTCCCCAGGGAGGCGGCGAAGGAAGAGGCCCCGCCCACCCTCGACACCGGCAACGCCGAGTTCAACGAGACGCTTCGGCAGATCCGGGAGCTCAACGACCGCATCGACGACGGCCCCGTGTCCCGGAAGATCTACCGCATCGAGGAATTGACCGGCGGCGTGTTCAAGCTGATCGCGGAACACCCGGACAAGGGCAAGGACGCCCGCCGCTTCATACAGTACTACCTGCCCGCCACCATGAAGCTGCTGGAGGCGTACAGCCTGCTCGAGAAGCAGCGCTACCAGGGCGAGAACATCACCGCCTCCCGGCAGCAGATCGAGCGCGTGCTGGACACCATGATCGGAGCCATCGAGCGCCAGCAGGACCGCATGTTCCGGGCCGAGGCCATGGACGTGGAGGCCGAGATCACGGTGCTCGAGACGCTGATGGCCGCGGACGGGCTGACCGGGCCGGAACACGGCCTCAAGCTGTGAGAGGGTCGATATGGAGCGATTCCTGACGAAGAAGGGCCAGCACGCCGCCATTTGGGAGTACCTGGTGATGGTGGCCTCGGGGCTCATGATGATCGGATTCATACGGACGGGCGTCCACGCCTACAACCCGGAGAACCCCGCCGCGTCCATCGCGGCCACCGCCACGCTGACGCTCTTAGCCGCCGTGCCGCTGATCCTGGCGCTGGTGATGCGGGAGCGGCGCGGCACCGCAAAGCTGCTGGCCGCGGCGCTGTACCGCCAGCCCGACGGCCCCGTCCGCTTCGACCGGATGGACGACCTGACCGGCGTGAAGGACGCGGCGTGGAAGGTCTACCAGCTCACCAACCAGGGCTACATGCGCAACATCGGCATCGACCAGAAGGGAAAGACCGTGCGCCTCGGCGACGGATGAAGGAGGACTTCACATGGGATTACTGAACCTGTTTGACAAGAAGATCTGCGCCGTCTGCGGCGGCGAGATCGGCCTGCTGGGCAACCGCAAGCTGGCCGACGGCAACCTGTGCAAGAACTGCGCGTCCCAGCTCTCGCCCCTGATGACCGACCGGCGGCAGTCCACCGTGGCCGAGATCAAGGACCACCTGGCCTACCGGGAGCGCAACAAGCGCGTGCTGCTGGCCATGAACCCCACCAAGGTGTTCGGCCGGAGCTACAAGAAGATCTACGTGGACGAGAACCAGGGCCAGTTCTTCTACACCACCGAGCGCAATTACATGGCCGCGAACCCGGACGTGTTCTCCGTGTCCCAGGTCATCGGCTTCCAGCCCACCGTCCACGAGAACCGCACCGAGCTCTACCACCACGACCGGGAGGGTCGGCAGGTGCCCTACGATCCGCCGCGCTACCGGGTGGAGTATCGCTTCGACGTGAACATCCAGTTGAACGCGCCCTTCTGCGACCACATCGGCTTCGAGTTCTCCGACGACCGGCCCGACAGCCCCCGCTCCAGCCTGTACCAGACCCTCGAGGCCGAGGTCATGGACCTGCAGAACTACCTGACCCCCGCCAATTACAGCGCCTTCGCGCCCACCGCGATGGTCGGCGCGCCGGTGGTCGAGACTGTCAAGCCGGTGACGGTCGTGCAGCCGAAGGTGGTCGAGCAGCCCGCCGACCCCAATAGCTGGGTGTGCACCTGCGGGCAGGTGAACCAGGGCAAGTTCTGCACCAACTGCGGCAACAAGAAGCCGCTGGTGTACCGCTGCGACAAGTGCGGCTGGATGCCGCCGGACCCCAACAGCCCGCCCAAGTTCTGCCCGAACTGCGGCGACCCGTTCAATGAGGAAGATTTAGCGTAAGCGCCTAAAGATGGGGCGCGCGGCCGATCGGCCGCGC
>JAFUWR010000158.1 GCA_017471125.1 Clostridia bacterium
CCGCGCCCGCCGCCGAGACCGCCGCGCAGGCCGTCAAGAAGGCGTCCACCATCGTGTACTACCAGGACAACTACGGCTACCTGGTGCCGGTGATGTGCTCGGTGCCGATGGAGGACGGCATCGCCAAGGCCACGCTGTCGATGATGGTGCAGTCCCCGGACAACGACATGCAGGCGGCGCGGCTCGGGCTTCGGACGGTGCTGCCGGAGAACACGTCCATCGACCTGGACATCGCCGGCGGGCTGGCGCGGGTCGACCTGGGCAAGGAGGTTTTGTCGATGGCGGACGCCGCCGCGGAGGCGAACCTGGTGGACGCGGTGGTGCAGACCCTGACGGAGTTCGACACGGTGGACCGGGTGGAATTCCTGATCGGCGGGCAGAAGCTCGAAAAGCTGCCCCACGGCACGGACGTGTCCGGCACCTTTGGCCGGGGCGACATCAACGTGGAGACGGCGGAGCCCACGATGGGCGTGTCCGACAAGTCGGTGAAGCTGTACTTCCCGGCGGAGTCCGGCGCGGTGATCGTGCCGGTGACCCGGATGGTGCAGGCGTCGGCGGACATCAACACCGCCGTCATGGAGCTGACCAAGGGCCCGGCCAGCGACGACATGCTGGAGGGCGTGGTGCCCGCGGGCTGCGGCCTGATCGATGTGAAGGTGGAGGACGGCGTGGCCAAGCTCAACTTCACCGGCGAGTTCGTGGATCTGGTCAGGAATTCCGACGGCGGCCGGATGGCCCTGAAGGCGCTGGTGCTCACCTGCACCCAGTTCGACGGGGTGGACAGGGTGGAGCTCTACGTGGACGGCGAGAAGTACGACGCCGCCGAGGGCGAGCTTGGCGTGCCCACGTTCATGAACGTGGCCGACGCCATCGTCTACGACTACATCCAGACGCAGTCGAACGCGATCTTTGATTTTGAGTAAGGGAGTAGGCAGTAGGCAGTAGGGAGTAGGGGCAACCGTAGGGGCGCTGCCCCCAGCGCCCGATATGTACAAATGTAAGGCAGGAGGAGACATATGGATACGATGGAGAGGCACCCGGACGAGCTGCGCATGGCGCGGATCGTGCCGGACTACACGGAGATGGCGGCGGGCTCGGCGCTGATCTGCTGCGGCAGGACGAAGGTCATCTGCACGGCGTCGGTGCAGGAGGGCGTGCCGCCCTTCCTGCGGGGCAAGGGCAAGGGCTGGCTGACGGCGGAGTACGCCATGCTGCCCGGGTCCACGCCCCAGCGCAAGGCCCGCGACGGCGTGAAGAAGGACGGGCGCGGGGTGGAGATACAGCGCCTGATCGGGCGGAGCCTGCGGGCGGCCTGCGACCTGACCCGGCTGGGGGAGCGCACGATCTACATCGACTGCGACGTCATCCAGGCCGACGGCGGCACCCGCACCGCGTCCATCACCGGCGCGTTCGTGGCGCTGTGCATCGCCGTGGACAGGCTGATGGCCGAGGGCAAGCTGGTGGACTCGCCGATCATTCGGCAGGTGGCGGCGGTGTCCGCGGGGGTCATCGACGACGTGTGCACCCTCGACCTCGAGTACGCCCAGGACAGCCGCGCCCAGGTGGACATGAACATCGTCATGACCCGGGACGGCAAGGGCAACCTCGGGTTCGTGGAGGTGCAGGGCACCGGCGAGGGCCGCTGCTACACCCGCGAGGAGCTGGACAGGCTGCTGGCGCTGGGCGAGAAGGGCTGCCTCGAATTGATGGACGCCCAGACCGCCGCGCTGGGCGAGCGGGCGCACGTCGTCTGCAAGAAGCCCGTGCTGGCGCTGGCCAGCAACAACTTCGGAAAGCTCAGGGAGCTTCGGGAGCTGCTGGGCGAGCGCTTCGACGTGCGAAGCATGCAGGAGCTGGGCATCAGCCTCGATGTGGAGGAGACGGGGGAGACCTTCGAGGAGAACGCGCTTCTGAAGGCCCACGCCCTGATGGACCTGTGCCACTGCGCCACGCTGGCCGACGACTCGGGCCTGTGCGTGGATCAGTTGGGCGGGCGTCCCGGCGTCCACTCGGCCCGGTACTGCGGCGTCCACGGCGACGACGAGGCCAACAACCAGCTTTTATTGAAGGAATTGTCTGACAAGCCCGCGCCCCACAAGGCCCACTACGGCGCGGCGGTGGCGCTGTGCCGCCCGGGGCGCGAGGACATCGTGGTGTACGGCCGCTGCGACGGCGAGATCATCGGCGAATACCGGGGCGACGGCGGCTTCGGCTACGACCCGCTGTTCCTGTCGGACGACCTGGGCGTGACGTTCGCGGAGGCGTCGCCGGAGGCCAAGAACGGCGTGTCCCACCGGGCGCGGGCCATCCGAATGGTGCTGGACAAGCTGGAGGCCGAAGGATGATCCGGCTGGGCGTCGTCTCCGACAGCCACGGGAGCCAATTCTGGACGGAGCGCTACATCGACCTGGCGAACCGCATGGGCTACGACGCCGTGTTCCACCTGGGCGACGGCGAGGGCGCGACCAAGGGCATGCAGAAGAAGCTGCGCATGCCGATGCTGTGCGTGGCGGGCAACTGCGACATGTTCTCGAAGCTGCCGGGGGAGATCGTGGAGCGCTATGAGAAGTGCACGGTGCTGGCCGTCCACGGCCACCGCTTCGACGTGAAGTGGGGCCTGGACCAGCTCTCCTACTACGCCGAGGAGCGCGGGGCGAAGGTGGTCCTCTACGGGCACACCCACATCGCCGCCGCGGAATTCGTCGGCCCGGTGCTGATGGTGAATCCCGGGGCGCTGATGCGGGGGCAGTACGCGGAGCTGGTCATCGACGGGGACAGGGCCACGCCGTATTTGAAGGACATGAGCGACATATAGGAGGTACGAATGGAACGCAGGGCATTCATCATCCGGGCGGCGGAGGGCCGCCGGGAGGCGGTCGCGGCGGCGCTCGAGGGCAGGGCCGACGCGCTCAAGCAGGAAGCGGAACGATCACAGGTGGACAACTTCTCCGTGTGGAACGTGGCGGACCTGTTCCTCTGCTATGGCGAGGAGCGGGCTGACGGCGCTAAAGCGCTGGCCGACAGGCTGGTCGAAGCGGCGGGAGAGGGCACGGAACTGCTGTGCGCCCCCGGGACCATGCGGCTGATGTACCACGACATCGGCGTCGTCCGCGAGGACAAGTCCCTCATCCGGCATCGGGTATTTTGCACGAAGCTCAAGCCCGGCTGCGAGGAGGAGTACAAGCGCCGCCACGACGCTCTGGTCGAGGCCCGTGGCGGCAGGGTCTCCGAGGGGCCGGACAGCAACTTCACCATCTGGTACGGCGCG
>JAFUWR010000010.1 GCA_017471125.1 Clostridia bacterium
TCATCGCCGTGACCATCGACGTCTTCCGCGGCAAGGCTGAGGCCCGCGCCCGCAAGATGGCGACCGCTTGATCGACGGCCTGTCACGCCGCCGGGACGCTATGAGCGTCCCGGCGGTTTTTGCGGGGGGCGACCCGGGCGGGCGCTGGGGGCAGCGTCCCTACATCCCGGGCGCGTACGACCCGTAGGGGCGATGCCCCCATCGCCCGTCACAAATCGCGTTCAAAAGTTAAGATTGCAAAAACCTCCCGCGTCGATTATAATAGAGATAATACGACGCGGGAGGCTTACATATGCAGAACAGTGCCCAGTCCCAGCAGGTGTCCGACCGCAGCGGCGTGCGGTGCGAGCGCTTTTTCCACCTGAACCTGCCGTCGGTCATGGCCGCGAAGTCGCTGATCTATCCCCAGATGAGCGCCTATTACGACTGCGACGCCAACTACTTCCGCTCTCGGTCGTCCCATCTGGGGCTGTTGCTGATGCACGTCACCGCGGGGCGGCTGGCGGTGTGCGGCGTGCGGGGCGAGGTGGAGGCCGGGCCGGGGGACACGGTGCTGCTGGAGACCTTTCGCACCCACCTGTACTGCGCCGCCCAGGGCACGTCGCCCAGCTTCTACTGGCTGCACTTCGACGGCGTGGGCGCGCGGCCCCTGGCGGAGTACCTGATCCATCGGAACCAGGGGATCTGCTTCTCCCTGCCCAACGAGTACTCCCAGCGGTTCTCCCACCTGATCCTGGACCTGTCCAAGGAGAACCTGCCGGAGACGGAGCAGTCGGCCCGCATCTACGCGCTGCTGTGCGCCATGGAACGGCCCAATCTGGAGCGCACGCCCTGCCAGAAGGCCGTGGATTACCTGCAAGGCCACTACGCCGAGGGCGTGCGCATCGCCGACCTGGCCGCCGCCGCCCACCTGAGCGCCTCCCACTTCTGCGCCTGCTTCAAGGAGGAGTACGGCGTGTCGCCCCACCAGTACCTGATCGAATACCGGCTCTCCATCGGCCACAACCTGGTCTGCAACACCGCCCAGAGCATCGAGGAGATCTATCCCCAGATCGGCTACTCCTCCCCCTCCGCGTTCATCGCCGCGTTTTCCAAGAAGTACGGCTCCACGCCGTCGGCGCTGCGGAAGCGGCTGTACGACCGCGCCGCGCGGGGGTAAACGCACCGAGGCCCCGGCAAGTGCCGGGGCCTTGGCATGTCCATATCAGCGAAGGGGATGGCCCACCGCGGTCTCGAAGGCCGCGACGACGTTGTCGATGGGCATGTTGGCCACGATGTTGTGGCAGGTGCAGAACACGAAGCCACCGTCCTTGTTGAAGATGTCCATGTTGCGGTTGACCTCTTCGACGCAATCCTCGGGGGTGCCGCTGTTCATGGTGGTCTGGGTCTGGATGCCGCCGCCCCAGAAGACCAGCTTGTCGCCGTACTTCTCCTTGAGCATCACGGGGTCCATGCCCGCCGCGGAGGTCTGGATGGGGTTCAGGCAGTCCACGCCCATGTCGATGAAGTCGTCCATGAAGGACACGACGCTGCCGCAGGTGTGGTACCAGGTCTTCCAGTTGGTGTTCTGGTGGACCCAGTCGTTGACCTTCTTCCAGCGGGGCTTGTACAGCTCGCGGAAGGTGCTCAGGGACATGAACGGGCCGTTCTGGGTGCCCAGGTCGGTGCCGGAGATGTAGACCGCGCAGATCTTCTCCCCCACCGCCTGGCGGTAGATCTCGAGGTTCTTGAGCATGGTCTCGCACTGCATGTCAAAGACCTCCTCGAGGTACTCGGGATACATGAGCTGGGCCTCCAGGAACTCGGTGGAGAAGCGGATGCCCTTGGGGTGCGCGATGTGGGGCGCGGCGGTCCAGGACATGTCGCCCATGCCCATGCCGATCAGGTTGCCGAAGATGGCGTAGTCGGTCTCCTCCCACAGCCGCTTGGCTTCCTTCTCGATGTAGCGGGCCTCCTCGTCGGTCATGACCTTGAAGTCGTCCTTGTAGTCCTCCCGGGGGTGCATGTCGTCCTCGTCGAACTCCTCCTCGGTGCGGAAGATGTTGTCGAAGAAGCAGCCGTCCTTGGGCATGATGCAGCTCGGCGGCGCGGTGCGGTCCCCGCCCGGATAGGACAGGATGTCGCCCTTGGCGTTGGTGGTGTACTCGAAGTCGCCGGGCATCATCACCGGGGTGCCGTCGAACATCGTCCAGGGCTTGAAGTTGCGGTAGGTGCCGCCCAACTGGTTGGACAGGCGCTGGAGGCACACCACGTCGGTCTCGAGCTTCTGGCACAGGTCGTCGTCCATCTTGCCCAGCATCTGGTAGATCTCCTGGATCTCGATGGGCTTCTCCTTGAGGCCCAGGGCCTTGCGGAGCTTGTACATGGTGCTGGCATGTATGCCGGTCTGGGTGGTCGCGCCCACGTCGATGGGGCAACGGTCGGGGGTCTGGTGGTTCAACGCCGCGTTCACGCGCTCGCGCTTGGTCATCTTGGTCATCCTGGGACACCGCCTTTCGTGGTGGTTTTCGTTGGCCTCATTATAAGGTGGAAAGCGCCGCGGGACAAGCTATAAACCTATGGAAAAATATCAAAATCCTACGGTCCATTTACGCGCCGCGCAAAAAATATCAATCGTAGGTTTTTGATATTTTTCCATTATTTTTACGCTTGCGCTTCGGCGGGGAAGGCTTATAATGAAAGACAGAAGCGCGGCACACCGCGCAAAAATGGAAAGAGAGGGAATCAAGATGAAGAAACTGTTTTGCATGCTGCTGACCCTGGCGCTCCTGGTGACCGCGGCCGCCGCCGCCCTGGCCGAGGACGACGTGACCATCGTGGTGAACCTCAAGACCCTGTCCGCCGAGTACTGGCAGACCGTGAAGTCCGGCTGCGACGAGGCTGCCGCCGAGCTGGGCATCTCCATCGAGGTCCAGGGCCCCGCCGCCGAGACCGAGATCGCCGAGCAGGTCTCCCAGATCGAGACCCAGCTCAGCCAGGCCCCCGACGCCATCGTCATCGCGCCCGACGACAACGACGCCGTGATCGGCGCCATCGGCGACTACGCGGGCGTGGTGGTGTTCTGCGACACCGACTGCACCTATGAGAACAAGGTCTCCTTCGTGGGCACCTCCAACGAGGACGCGGCCTACAAGGGCGGCGTGTACGGCGTGGGCATCAACGGCGCGGACACCAAGGCCTTCATCATCTACGGCCAGGAGGGCGACAACACCTCCAACCTGCGCAAGTCCGGCTATGAGAAGGCGCTGGCCGAGGCCGGCCTGGAGCCCGTGGCCGAGCTTTCCGGCAACAACACCGCCGACGGCGCCATGCGCGCCATGGAGGACACCCTGAACGCCCATCCCGAGATCAACCTGGTGCTGTGCCACAACGACGACAGCGCCTCCGGCGCGCTGACCGCCATCGAGGCTGCGGGCGTCGAGGGCATCACCGTCATCGGCTTCAACGGCGACTCCTTCGCGCTGGACCTGATCGAGCAGGGCAAGCTGCAGGCCACCATCGCCCAGCAGCCGAAGCTCATGGGCTACCAGGCCGTCATGACCGCCTACCAGGCCGTCAAGGGCGAGGCCGTCGAGCTCAATGACCCCGTCGACGTGGCGCTCATCACCGCCGAGAACGTGGCCGAGTACAAGTAAGCCCATCGCCTCAAAAGCTCCGCTTCGCGCGGGGCTTTTTTTCTTGCCAACGGGGTAAAAAAATGCTATAATAAAATAGGAAATAGGGGCACGAGAGGGGTTTTCCCATGCGCACGGACAGACTGAACCAGATGGAGGCCTTCATACTGCGCAACGGCACGGCGTCGCTGTACGACCTGTCGCGGTTTTTTGATATTTCGCTGAACACGGTCCGACGGGATGTCACGGACCTCATCAAGCGCGGGCGCATCCGCAAGGTCTACGGCGGCGTGTCCAGCCTGCGGTCGGTGGACAGCCTGCCCTACACCACCCAGCTCCCGCTGGCGGAGCGCGCGGAGATGCACGCCGAGGAGAAGCGGGCCATCGGGCGGCTGGCGGCGTCGCTGGTGGAGGACGGCAGCGTCATCTTCCTGGATTCCGGCACCACCGTGCCCTACATGCTGCCCCACCTGGCGGGGAAGAAGGTGCGCATCGTCACCCACAGCCTGAACGTGATGACCGAGGCCGCCATGTACCCGGACCTGAAGGTGCTGGGCTTCGGCGGGCAGCTCAACCACGCCACCTACTCCCTCACCGGCGACGTGGGCGTCAACTACCGCTCCATACGGCTCCAGACGCTGTTCATGGCCGCCACCGCCCTGTCCGTGGAGTGGGGCGCGAGCAACAACACCTACGAGGAGTTCCTGATGAAGACCGAGCTGGTCAACCTGCACACCAACGTGGTGGTGCTGGCCGATTCCAGCAAGTTCGGCAAGAACGCTACCTATTGTTATTGCCCGTTCTCCCGCATCCGCGGCATCGTCACCGACCGCCGGCCCGACGGCGACTTCATGGAGGCCATACAGGACAACGGGATAAAATTGTATTATCCAGAGGAAGAACAGAGCGCTCCCTGACGGCAGGGAGCGCCTTTTGATCAGGAAAACGGAACGTTTTCCGGGTCGGCGGGTCCTGAAGGAACACGCCGACGATCATCTTCACGCGAGCTTGACCAGGCTCAGGGTGAACATCGGGGGCACGGCGGTCTCGGTGACGCTGATGGCGTCGCTGGTGCGCAGGGAGACGGTGTCGCCCTCGTCGGCCTGGAAGATGGCCTGGCCGGAGAATTCGCTGGCCGCGTCGCCCGCCGCGGTGAGCACCCGGGTGGTGGCCGAGGCCTGGGCCGCGTTCTCCACGTTGAGGGTCATGGTGGTGTCCAGCGCGGCGGTCTCCGGCACGTTGACGGTGTAGCTGGCCAGGTAGGTGCCCGGCTCCTCGAGGGTGATGAGGCCGCTGTTGACCTCGAAGTCCGCGTCCCGGCAGGGGTGGTTGAACACCAGCGGGATGATGCCGTTGGCGCTCACCGCCACCGGCAGGAACGCCACGAACATGCCGCCGCAGGGCCCGCCGTTCCCACCGCGGCGACGCCTGCGCCGGCCGCCGCCCCGGCGACGGTCGCGGTCGCAGTCGCGCTCGTAGTCGCAGTCGCGGTCGCATCCCCGCTCGTCGTCGTCATCGTCGTCGTCGCAGTTCTTGTACCACCGGCAGCAGGTGTCCGCCGCCGGGCAGGGACCGGTGTAGTAGGGGAAGTTGTCCCAGTAGCCCCGGGCCAGCTTCATGCAGCCCCGGCGACGCCTGCGCCCGCCGCCGTTGTTGTTGCCGTTGCAATTGCAGTTGTTGCCATTCTTCAATTGAGATCGCTCCTTTCATCGGGTCCACGGCATACTATGCCGCGGGGATGAAAAGAGCGACCAATCGTTTTATTTCAGGATGCGGTAGGTGTGTTCCAGGCCGGTCTTGAGGTCATATTGCGCGCGCCAGCCCAGCGCCATGAGCCTGGCCGGGTCCAGCACGGCGCGGGTGACGCGGGTGTACCCGGCCCGCTCCACGTCGGAGGGGAGGTCGAACCGCAGGCTCACCCCGCCGATGTCGGCCAGGGTCCGGGCGTATTCCCGGATGGAGGCGGTGGCGTCGGGGTTGGCCACGTTGTAGGCCCGCCCGGTCTCGCCGCGCATCAGCAGCCACAGCAGGGCGTTGACGGCGTCGGCGGCGTAGGTCCAGGAGCGCACCTGGCTGCCGTCGGACTTCATGACGATGTCCTCGCCGTTCAGCGCGTTGCGCAGGAACTGGGCGTCGGCGCGGCTGTTGGAGGCGGTCAGGGTCGGCCCGTAGACGTGGCCGAGCCGCGCCACCCGGGCGTCCACGCCGTACTGGGCCACATAAGAGGCGCAGAGGGTCTCCGCGGCCCGCTTGCTCTCGGGATAGCAGGCCCGGGGGCGCATGGAGTCCACCCAGCCGTGATCCTCCTCCCGGAAGCCCGTCGGGAGCTCCGGGTTTTCACCGTAGATCTCGCCCGTGGAGAGGAACAGCAGCCGCGCCCCGCCGTGCCGCCGCAGGTATTCCAGCAGCTCCAGCGTGCCCACCAGGTTGGCCTTCATGATGCCCACCGGGTCGGTGCTGTACGCCATCGGATGGGCGCTGGTGGCCGCGTGGACGACCAGATCCACGTCCTCGTCGAATTTTAGCGGCAGGGTACTGTCGTAGGGAACGTAGTGGAAGTGGCCGTCGTTCACGGCGTCGCCGAAGCGCCGCTCGATCCCCTCCCGGCTTCGGCCCGCGGCGTACACCTCGACGCCCGCGCCGCGCTCGGCGTTCAGCAGCAGCAGCGCGTCCGCCAGGCAGGAGCCGATCATGCCTGTGGCCCCGGTGACCAATATCCGCTGGCCCCGCAGCCAGTCCTCCGCCCCCGCGACGGCGGCGCGGAGGTCGCTTTCGTACAGTGCGCGATCCATCATTCGTTCTCCATCCGCAGGTACGCTTTGAACAGCGCCAGGTCGTCCCTGCTGGTCAGCTTGATGTTCTTGTCGGACCCGGCGGCGAAGTACAGCGTCTCGCCCAGGTCCACCATCATGGTGTTGGTGTAGGCGGAGCCGTAGATGCCGATGCCCTCAGCGAAGGCCCGCTTGTAGCTTTTGAGCAGCAGCCCGTAGCGGTAGGCCTGGGGCGTCGCCACCTTGCGCAGGGTCTCCCGGGGGATGTACTCGCGGGTGGACGCCTCGTCCAGCTTGCGGAATATCTGCTCATTGTAGGGCGTGGAGGTCACGCCGTTCCCGTGGCGGCGGCAGACCCGCAGCACGTCAGACAGCACGCCCGAGTCCACCAGCGGCCGGTTACCGTCGTGGACGACGGCGATGTCGTCGTCGGAAAGCTCCCCCTCCAGCCGGTACACGCCGTTTCGGATGGACTCCTGGCCGGTGGCCCCGCCCGGGGTGATCCACTTCAATTTGCTGATGCCGTACTGCCGGGCGTAGTCCCGAAGCGTCTCCTCCCAGCCCTCGAGACACACCACCTCGATGCAGTCGATCTCCGGGTGCCGCTCGAAGCCCTCGAGGGTGTAGATGATGACGGGCTTTCCGTAGATGTGCAGGAACTGCTTGGGGATGTCCATGTTCATGCGGCTGCCCACGCCGCCCGCGATGATGATGGCTGCGTTCATTGGTTGCCTCCCGCGTATTCCCAGACGTCGAAGTGGTGCATGCGGCGCTCGCTCTCCGGGGGCAGCTTCATGTAGTCCCCGTAGAGGTTGGACAGGTACTTGTCCCAGTCGGCGGGGGCCTTGTAGGGCTTGCCCTCGAAGGTCACCGTGGTGGGCGTGCCGTAGCCCTCCTTCTTGATGTACTCCTCCATGGTGTGCACGTAGCCAGTGACCACGCCCACGTATTCGCAGTCCTCGTAGCGGTACTTCATGGCCGCCTTCAAAAGCCTGCGGTTCCAGAAGCGGTAGCCCATCAGCTTGGCGAGGGGGCGCACGATGGTCCGGGCGGTCTTGAAGAACCCCGGCTGGCCGGACAGCGGGCCCTTGAAGTAGGCCAGCTTGCGCATGGTGATGAGCGCCTTGGTATGATAGTAGTGGAGCCGCACGCGCTTCAAATTCGTCGGCAAACCTTCGATGGGGAAGATGTCGATGAACATGTTGGTGTAGTAGACCGATTTGCCGTCCCTGGAATTGCTGCGCAGCACGTAGCGCGTGTCGCACACCCGGGGGAAGGACGTGGAGTGCTCGATGGGACCCTCGGGTGAGGCGATCTCCAGATGGTCGTTGAGCCTGCACCCCGAGAGCTGCTTCAATTTCTCGTAGTCCGGCCGGGGCATGTTCACGTCGATGTCATCGTCCCAGGGGATGTAGCCCCCGTGGCGCACCGCGCCCAGCAGCGAGCCCGCCGAGAGGTAGTAGGTGATGCCGTGGGCGTCGCAAAAGTCCGCCAGGGCGTCCAGCATGTCCAACTGGATGCGCCGCAGCTCCTCCACGCCGATCTTGCGGCCCAGCTTCGAGGCGTCAAATTCCGTCGCGTCAACAACCATCGTCGTGTCTCCTTTTGTAAGTCGGATGCTTATGAAGGTATTATAGCACAATATCGGGGATTTGACAAATCGTATGTATCAGGCGGACCGCGCTCCCATCGAGATCTTGTCTGACACCAGGGCGATGAACTCGCCGTTGGTGGGCTTGTCCTCGCGCTTGAACACCTTGTAGCCGTACATCTGGTTGACGGTCTCGAGCCGCCCCCGCTGCCAAGCCACCTCGATGGCGTGGCGCATGGCGCGCTCGACCTTGCTGGCCGTGGTGTCGTAGCGGCGGGCGATGCCGGGGTAGAGCTCCTTGGTGATGCGGTTGATGACATCGTGATTCTCCAGCACCATCCGCACGGCCTCCCTAAGATATTGGTAGCCCTTGATGTGGGCGGGGATGCCGAGGGTCAGGAAAAGGTTGGTGATCTGGGCGTCCACGCTCTCCCCCGCCCCGGCGGGCCGCGCCACCGCCGCCTCCTGCCGGTCCCGGGCGATCTCCACGATGCGGGCGTGCAGCAGCGCCAGGTCGAAGGGCTTGACCATGTAATAGCTGGCCCCCAGCCGCAGGGCGCGGAGGATGAAGTCGTCCCGGGACAGGCCCGTCAGCACGATGACCTTGGGCTTCACCGGGAAGTCCGGGGCGTTCAGCTTCTCGAGGGTCATGAAGCCGTCCTGCCGGGGCATGATGATGTCCAGCACCAGTATGTCCGGGCTGCACGCGGCCACGGCCTCGGGCACCTCCATGCCGTCGGACACCGCCGACACCACCTCCACGTCGTCCTGTCGGTCCAGATAGTCCGTCAACAGCTTGAGTATGCTGCGGTTGTCGTCCGCCAGCATCACGCGGATCTTGTCCATATAGATGTCCTCCTTGACGTTTGCTGGCAGTATATATGTGCGTCATTGGCAAATCATGACTAAGGGCCGCGAAGAAAGGCGTCGATCTGACGTTCTTCGCGGCCCGCGGCGCTTACGGGCGACAGGCCCGGGCGCAGCCGTCCCACACGGGACGCCGGCGGGGTCGGCAGGGGCGGTCCCAGTCGCCGTCGCAGGGGTCGCGGCGGGGCATGCGGTGGACGCAGATGACCAGGTTGCCGCAGTCGTCCACACCCAGCGTCACCTCCGCCCGCTCCCCGGGACGGCAGGGATTGTCGATCACCACCCGCTCCCGCTCACACATGGGCGGCGGCCGGTGGCCGCCGCAGGCATCGTCGAACAGGCGCACCTTCATGCAGGCGTTCCCCTCGCACGGCGGGCGCATGCCGGGGTATAGGGGCATGTTCTCATAGTACACAGGATCACATCCTCTCGCTTGGAATGACTCGAGCCGTTGGCCCGGGGTCAGTCATATTATGAATTCCAATGGCGAGGGGTTAAAATAGGCTCCCGATCAACTCGGGAGCCTTGTTGTGTGATGCCAATCAGGCGGCGGGCTGTTCCGCGGACAGGACGCCGCTGATGTACTCGATCAGGGGCTGGAAGGCGGTGGCGGCGTCATCGTCGGAGAACTGGTCGATGGGGACCACGTTGGCGGGGATCTCATAGCCGGAGACGTCGATGTCGTCCAGGGACTCGAAGTGGTCGGCGGAGAGGTCGATGGCCATGTCGGCGGTCTTGAAGTTCAGGGTGAAGCTGCCGCCGGCGGTGTCGCCCTCGGTGACGCTGGTGTCCTCCATGGTGAACTCGCCCGCGTCGCTGTGGCCGGAGAAGCTGACGTAGTCCTTGTCATCCTTGACGCCGTAGGAGAGCTGCATGCCCATCTCGGTGCCGAACACGTCGAGGCTCACCGCGGCGACCTGCAGCTCGGCCTGCTTGTAGAAGTTCACGGTCAGGGTCGCCATGCCGGCGAAGTCGATGCCCAGGTCGATGGTATCGGCGTCGGGATCGGTGACCAGGGTGAGCTGGCCGATGGTGTAGCTGCTGTCCTCGGTGGGCAGGTCCACAGCCAGGGTGAAGTTGTTCACGGTGCTGTACATGTTCAGGTACAGGGCGGGGTCCGCGGCGGTCTGGCCGTCGGTGGCCAGGTACACGGCGATGGTGGTGGACTGCTCGGCCTCGGTGTCGGCGATGGTGCCCTCCAGGGCGAAGCTCAGGCCGCTCTCCTTGAGCTGGCCGATGAGCTGGGAGAACTGGGCCAGCTGGGGCGTGCTCTCCACGGTGGCGCTCAGCAGGTCAGCAGCCTGGTCGATCACCATGCTCACGATCTCCGCGGGCACGGAGAAGGTGGTGGTGGTCACGCCGTCGGCCTCGGTGCTCTGCGCGCCCAGCAGGCTGACGAGGGGCGTCAGGTCGGCCTTGGGCAGGCTGATGGCGGGCAGCATGGGCAGCTTGAGGCTCATCATCGCGGGCAGCGCTGCGCGGAGCATGCCGGGCAGGTCCTCGGTACCCACGATGGGGTTGTTGGGGATCTCGGCCTCATAGGCCTTGTCGAGGCCGCTGGCGGCCACGACGACCTTGTCGCCGTCCAGCTTGCCGGTGAGGTAGCACAGCATGTCCTCGTCCTGGTCGGCCTGCAGCACGAACTGCACGCCGTCCTTGGTGTCGAGGATGGCGGACAGGTAGAGGTCCTCCAGCGCGATGTTCTGGGCGTTGCCGCTGCCGTCGGTGACGGTCAGGTTCACGTTGCTCAGGCCCGCCAGCAGCGTCGGCTTGGCGTCCGCCGTCTCGGCCACAGCGGCCATGCCGATGACCATCAGCATCGCCATGAGCAGGGCAAGGATCTTCTTCATGTCATATTCCTCCCTTGTATTTGGGTCGTGGTGCGACCGCGGCGTCTTGTCAATCGCCGGCCTTTTTGCTATAATGGAGGACGGGAAATCCCCCAAGGAGGCGACGGGCATGCGATTTACAAAGATGCACGGTATCGGTAATGATTTTATCATCTTGGACGGCTTTCGTCAAGCGGTAGAATCGCCCGATTTCATGACAAAGCGTCTGTGCGACCGTCATTTTGGCGTGGGCGCGGACGGCGTGATCCTGGCGCTGCCCTCGAGCGTCGCCGACGCCCGCATGCGCATCTTCAACACCGACGGCGGCGAGCCGGAGATGTGCGGCAACGGCATACGCTGCCTGGGCAAGTTCCTGTACGATTCCGGCCTCGTCCCCAAGCCCGTGATGACCGTGGAGACCCTGGCCGGGGTGCTGACGCTGACGCTTGACGTCCAAGACGGCGCGGCCCGGGCGGTGACCGTGGACATGGGCGTTCCCCGGCTCGGGCCCGCGGACATCCCGGTGGACGCCGGGAGCAACGCGGTGCGGCTCGAGGCGGACGGGCGGGCGCTCAACTTCTTCTGCGTGTCGATGGGCAATCCCCACGCCGTGACCTTCGACCTGTGGCCCGACGACGCGGCCTTTTACCGCCTGGGGCCGCTGTACGAGCGCCATCCCGCGTTCCCCCGGAGGGCCAACGTGGAGTTCTGCCGGGTCCGTCCCGACGGCGGCGTAGACGTGCGGGTCTGGGAGCGCGGCGACGGCGAGACCCTCGCCTGCGGCACCGGGGCCTGCGCCGTGGTGGTGGCCGGGGCGTCCCAGGGGCTCCTGCCCCGGCGGGCCGACGTGCATCTCCCCGGCGGCACCCTCGGCATACGCTGGGCGGAGGACGGGCACGTGTTCATGACCGGGCCGGCGGAGACGGTGTTCGTTGGGGAGCTGACGCTCTGATGTCATGACAAAAAGCCCATCGCGCACGCGATGGACTTTTTTTCGATCAATCGTAGAAGATCCGGCGGCCCCAGCTGAACACGCGGTTATAGTAGCCGGAGTTCAGGTTGGACACGACGACCATCTTGGCCACAGAGGAGGCGTGGATGAAGTAGCCGCCGCCGAGGTAGATGCCCACGTGGTCGGACAGGTCGCTGTCCACGACCGTGTCGAAGCAGACCAGGTCGCCGCGCTCGAGGTCGGCCACGTTGCTGATCATGGTGTAGCGGGTGTCATAGCCCTGGGACTTGGCGCTGCCGCTGACGCTGCCGCTCTTGGCCTTGCCGTAGCACCACTTGGTGAAGGTGGCGCAGTCGAAGCTCGTCGGCGGCTTGGAGCTCTCCTTGTAGGGCGCGCCGATCAGGTTCTGGGCCACGTAGATGGTGTACTCAATCTTCGACACGCTGGCGCTGGTGGTGGTGGACCTCAGCGACGACGGCATGTTGGTGGACGTGCCGGAGGAGCTGGAGTACGTGCCGGTGCTGGACAGGGACACCTCGGTGGTGCCGCCGTTGGAGGTGTAGACCTTGTTCTTGGTCAGGTCGTTGGTGCGGATGTAGCCGATGGAGGAGGAGCTCTTGCTCTTCTTCACGCGGGCGTACTTGCCCGTCAGGCCCACGACGTACACCGTCGTGCCCGGCGACAGGGTGCCCAGCTTGGTCGAGCCCGCCTTCTTGTACACCACCGCCTCCGACGCCGTGTACGCCTTGTAGGGGCTGGTGAGCGTCAGGTATTTCAGCGGGATGTAGGCCGTCTGGCCCTTGTAGGTGATCTTGCCCCAGTCGTTGGAGGCGGCCACCAGCTTGACCTTCAGGCCGCTCTTGACCGTGGCGGTCCTGGCCGACTTGGACGGCGTCTGGTAGATCTTCGTCTTGGCGTTGATCTTCGCGGACACCGACGAGGCCGCCAGCGCCGTCGAGGCGAACAGCGACATTATCAGTATGCCGATCAACGCGGCGCGCAGCGCGCGCAGGGTCCGTTTGTTCATTTGCTTACCCCCAAACCGAAAGCTGATTACCCCTCTATTATATTGCAAAAATATGACAGATGCAATAGCAAATGTGAAATAATCCTAAATTTTTACCTTCTTTTTGACGAAATAGTGTCGATTGTGAACGCAATATGTTGGTGGGAAAGAGGGACTGACCGAGGCCGCGCCCGCGGCGTGGATGTTCCAGGTTAAATATATATTGCCGGGCTATTCTTTACCCTACCATGCATGCGTAGGCGGGTGAAAAAGAGGTATAATATTCAATAGGTAAGAAAAATATTTTTGCCCCGCTTTCGGGGGCATCGAAAGGTATCGTTCATGCAGAGAGATAATCACTACGACGAGAGTCAGATACAGGTGCTCGAGGGGCTTGAGGCGGTGCGCCGCAGGCCGGGCATGTACATCGGTTCCACGGACGAGCGGGGCCTGCACCACCTGGTCTATGAGATCGTGGACAACGCCATCGACGAGGCGCTGGCCGGCTTCTGCGACAACATCGAGGTCACCCTGGAGCAGGACGGCTCGGTGACGGTGCGCGACAACGGCCGCGGCTTCCCGGTGGGCATCCATCCGAAGATGGGCCGCCCGGCGGTGGAGGTGTGCCTGACGGTGCTGCACGCCGGCGGCAAGTTCGGCGGCGAGGGCTACAAGGTCTCCGGCGGCCTGCACGGCGTGGGCGCGTCGGTGGTGAACGCGCTGTCGCGGCATTTGCGGGTGAACGTCTATCAGGACGGCAAGGTCTACCAGCAGGAGTACGAGCGCGGCAAGATCCTGTACGACCTGAAGGTCGTGGGCGAGACCGAGCGCACGGGCACCACCATACGCTTCTGGCCCGATGTCAAGACCGGCGAGGACCCGGAGCCCGGCATCTTCGAGACCGGCGCGTTCGACTTCGACACGCTAAAGACCCGCTTCCGCGAGATGGCGTTTCTAAACGCCGGCATCCGCATCCAGCTTCGTGACGAGCGCGGCGACGAGGTCAAGGAGAAGATCTTCCACTACGAGGGCGGCATCGTGTCCTTCGTGGAGTATCTGAACCGCCACAAGACGCCGCTGTTCGCGCCGCCGGTGTACATCTCCGGCGTCAAGAACGGCTCCACGGTGGAGGTGGCGCTCCAGTGGAACGACAGCTTCAACGAGAGCGTGTTCTCCTTTGCCAACAACATCCACACGCCCGAGGGCGGCACCCACCTGGCGGGCTTCCGCAACGCCATCACCAGGGTCATCAACGACTACGGCCGCAAGGCGGGCATGCTCAAGCAGTCCGACGCCAACCTGACCGGCGACGACGTGCGCGAGGGACTGACGGCCATCGTGTCCGTCAAGCTGGTGGAGCCCCAGTTCGAGGGCCAGACCAAGACCA
>JAFUWR010000159.1 GCA_017471125.1 Clostridia bacterium
ACATGCAACTCCCTCCGGCCCTGCGGGCCACCTCCCTCACGGAGGGAGGCAAGAATACTGTCTTCGCCGCCAAAAGGCTCCCTCCCCGAGGGAGCTGTCAGCGTAGCTGACTGAGGGAGTTATCGCTGAATCCCTCAAGAAAACGTGAAGAGCCCAAAATCATTATCCAGCATAATTATACAGCCGCCCGATTGTGATTCCATGAATGAACTGTAAACAATAGGGAACAGAAACAGGAACAGGCATCAGTGAAGATGTCCTGTTCCTGTGTTCACAATTCTATTCGCCCTCTGAAGGCCCGCATCAGCGTGACCTCGTCGGTGTATTCCAGCTCGCCGCCCACCGGCACGCCGTGGGCGATGCGGGTGACCCTGACGCCCATGGGCTTGATGAGCCGGGAGATGTAGGCGGCGGTGGCCTCGCCCTCCACGTCGGGGTTGGTGGCCAGCACGACCTCCTCGATCTCGCCGGAGGCCAGCCGCGTCATCAGCTCCCGGATGCGGATGTCGTCCGGCCCCACGCCGTCCATCGGGGAGATGACCCCGTGCAGCACGTGGTAGAGGCCGTTGTAGTCCCGCATGCGCTCCATGGCGTTCACATCCCGGGGGTCCCTGACCACGCAGACGATGTCCCGCCGCCGGTCCGGGTCGGCGCAGACCGCGCACAGCTCCCCGTCGGTATAGTTGCCGCAGACGGGGCAGAAGTGGACCTGCTTCTTGCCGTTGAATATGGCCGCCGCCAGCTCCCGCACCTGCTCCTCCGGCAGGCCGATGATGTGGTACGCCAGGCGCTGCGCCGTCTTGCGGCCCACCCCCGGCAGCTTGGAAAGCTGGTTCACCAGCCTGGCGATCGCCTCGATCTCAGCCAAATTTACTCTCCCTACTCCCTACTGCCTACTCCCTAAAACAAGCCGGGCATGTTCAGTCCGCCGGTGAGCTTGCCCATCTCGCGCTCCATGGTGTCGGTGGCGGCGCGCAGGGCCTCGTTGACGGCGGCGATGACCATGTCCTGGAGCATCTCCACGTCGTCGGGGTCGACGGCCTCAGGCTTGATCTCGAGGGACACCAGCTCCTTCTTGCCGGTGACCTTCACCGTCACCATGCCGCCGCCGGCGCTGGCCTCGTACTCCCGCGCCTCCAGCTCCTCCTGCATCTTGTTCATCTGCTGCTGTAATTTCTGGGCCTGCCGGGCCAGCTGCTGCATGTTGCCGCCGCCCATCATCCCGGGAAATCCGCCTCTTGCCATTTTGATCATCCTTTCAGGCGCATCCGCGCCGAAGTCGTTATGTATGGATTATACCTGATGCGGGGCTGTTCGTAAAGCGCCCGCGGGTTAAGCCTCACTGGCGGCTCTTGCGGGAACCCAGCTCGATGAGCAGGTTGGACGCGCCGTTGTAGAGGATGACCACGCCGATGGCGAACACCAAGATCTCCATGGTGGAGAAGGGGTTCAGCATGATGAGCCCGCCCAGCACGATGGTCAGTATCGCCATGACCAGCGACACGAACCAGCGGTCGTAGTGGTGCTTGCGCTGGTCCAGCGCCTGCCTGAGGTTGATGATGCCGTTGATCAGCACCAGCGCGCCCACGGCGAAGGGCACGATGGAGACCAGCAGCTTCGGCAGCCCCAGCACGAACAGGCCGATCACCGCCAGGATCCCGCCCTCGAACAGCGTCACGATGCTCTCGCCCCGCTCGCGGCCCTTGTACCAGGACCAGATCAGTATGCCGCCGCCCAGCAGCAGCGCGATGCCCAGTATCCTGAGCGCCGAGGTCATCACGTGGCCCGGCCAGATCACCAGCACCAGCCCGATCACGACCATCAGTGCCGACAGCCAGATGCCCCGGTCATCGTCATAGTGAAATAAACGCTTCATAGATCATTACCTCCCGATGGGTATTATACTTCGCCGAGAACGGGATGTCAACCAAGTAAGAGTGGAGAGTTGAGAGTGGAGAGTGAAGATCACGTGACAGCTTCCTCTCCGATGGAGCCTTTTGGAGCGATCCTACACCTCATAGGAGGGAGTATTTCGGAGGACGCTGGACAGTGACCGCGACCGGCATATCATCTCCACTCTTCACTCTCCACTCTTCACTCTGTTTATGACTTCCCCCACCGACAGACCTTCTTCCCTTGCTATCCGAATGACCTCGTCGAACTCCGCCTTGACGCGCTCGACGCCGTGGCCGAAGGACCGCTTGCCCTTTATCCCGCCCCAGGGGGAATCGAGGTCCACCGGCTCCCGGTCGAGGGTCATGCGCCTGACCACCTGCCAGCGCACGCCCAGCGTGGTGGTGTGCCTGAGCATCAGCTTTGCGAAGCGTTCGGCCTCGGCCTCGGGGCACAGGCAGCACAGCATCGTCCCGGGGCGGCCCTTCTTCATATAGATGGGCTGGCACCAGGCGTCCAGCGCCCCCTCGCGCAGCAGCGTCTCGGCGGCGAAGGATATGGCCTCGCCGGTCATGTCGTCCAGGTTGCAGCGCAGCTCGGCGACGGTGCCCGCGCGATCCGCGCCCTCCCCCACCGTGGCCCGCAGCACGTTGGCCCACTCGAAGTCCTTCGACCCGGTCCCGATGCCGGTCCGCTCGACCGTCATCACCGGCATGTCGCCGAACTCGTCCGCGTAGTGCTTTAGCAGCGCCGCGCCGGTGGGCGTGCAAAGCTCGCCCCGGATGCGCCCGCCGTAGATCGGCACCCCCGCGAGCAGCCGCGCCGTGGCCGGGGTCGGCACCGGCAGCACGCCGTGGGTGCACTTCACCTGGCCGGAGCCCACGTGGACCGGCGACACCACCACTCGGTCGGGCCGTATCATGTCCATCAGCAGGCACGCGCCCACCACGTCGGCCACCGCGTCCAGCGTGCCCACCTCGTGGAAGTGGATCTGCGTGACCGGCGCGCCGTGGACCTCGGCCTCCGCCTGGGCGATCAGGCCGTACACCGCCTTGGCGTGCCCCTTCACGGCGTCGGACAGCGGCAGGCCGTCGATGATGCCGTAGATGTCGTCCGCGGTGGTGTGGTGATGGTGGTGATGCCCGTGGCCGTGGTCATGGTCATGGTGATGCTCGTGCCCATGGTCATGATGATGCTCCCCGCTCAGCGGCACGTCCTCCACGACCTCCTCCTCCCCGTCCACCGTGACGGCGATGTGCGTGCCCAGGATGCCGCACTTCTCGGCCCGCCCGCGCTCGAACCGCACCCCGGGCAGCTTGAGCCCGTTCATCGTCGCGATGAACCCGTCCGGGTCGGGGATCAGCTCCGACAGCGCGGACATCAGCATGTCCCCCGCCGCGCCCATGTTGCATTCGATGTAGAGTATCTTCATTGATCGATCCCCTTCATTCTATTGATCCGATTCGCCAAATACCCGGCCCCGAACCCGTTGTCGATGTTGACCACGGACACGCCGCTGGCGCAGGCGTTGAGCATGGACAGCAGCGCGGACAGCCCACCGAAGTTGGCCCCGTAGCCCACGGAGGT
>JAFUWR010000160.1 GCA_017471125.1 Clostridia bacterium
ATATCGCGGCGCGGTGACGAGTACACCATCAGGGGCTCGAACCCTGGACACCCTGATTAAGAGTCAGGTGCTCTACCAACTGAGCTAATGGTGCTCAACTCAACGTATAATATGATACAACAAACGGGCTCAAATGTCAATGGCTGATTCGATAAAGTTGTTGTTAAAGGGAATGAAAGCGGAGGCGGCGGGGCAGGATATAGGGACGACGATCGAAGGAGGTGTGCGTCATGTCCCAGAAGAAGCCCAACGAGAGCATCCGGTGCCGGGTATCGAGCTGCGCCTACCACTGCGGGGAGGACCAGTACTGCTCCCTGCGCGCCATCCAGGTGGAGCCGTGTCCGGGCTGCGCGAGCGGCCGGCCGGCAGAGGAGAGCATGTGCGGCAGCTACCGCCACGAATGAGCGAAGGCCCCGGGCGCGCGCCCGGGGCCTTGATCTGTCATTCCGGCTGGGAAGCCCGGTCGAACAGCGCCTCCACCTCGGGGGAGGGCTCGCCAGACATCTTGGAGACGATGACGGCGGCGATGAGGCCCACCGCGAAGCCGGGGATGATCTCGTAGACGCCGGTGGCGCTCATGCAGGTCAGCCAAAGGATGTCCGCCACCGCGCCGCAGACGATGCCCGCCACCGCGCCAGAGAAGGACAGCTTGCGCCAGAACAGGCTGAGCAGTATGGCCGGGCCGAAGGCCGCGCCGAACACGCCCCAGGCGTTCTCCACCAGGCCCATGATGGTGCCGCTGTTGGGGTTGGCGGCTATGATGAGGGCGATGATGGCGATCAATATGACCACCGCGCGGCCCGCCCAAAGCATCTCGTTGTCGGACGCCTTCTTGCGGAACACGGGCTTGTACACGTCGGAGGCGAAGGCCGAGGACGCCGCCAAAAGCTGGGAGTCGGCGGTGCTCATGGAGGCGGCCAGTATGGCGGACAGCAGTATGCCGGACACCAGCGGCGGGAAGATGCGCCGGGTGAGCTGGATGAACACGGTGGAGTTGTCGGCGATCTCACCCAGGAACATGCGGCCCACGCAGCCGGACGCCACGGACATGACCAGTATGATGAGCGTCCAGGTGATGCCGATGGCGCTGGACTTCTTGAGCTCCTTCTCGGACTTCAGCGACATGAAGCGGATGATGATGTGGGGCATGCCGAAGTAGCCGAGGCCCCAGCCCAGGCCGGACACGATGTCGCGCCAGTCGGCGGTCAGGCTCCAGAAGTGCTCCGGGAAGGCGGTGGACGCCTCCACACTGCCGGACTGGAGGAGGCTCCAGGCGAAGATGGGCGCGATCAGCAGGGCCGCCAGCATCAGCATGCCCTGGAAGAAGTCCGTCCAGCACACCGCGGAGAAGCCGCCCAGGAAGGTGTAGGCGATGATGATCGCCGCCGCCAGGTACATGGCCACCGTGGGATCCATGCCCAGCACCGTGTTGAACAGCGTGCCGCACGCCTTGATGGACGAGGCCGCGTAGATGGTGTAGGCCAGTATGAAAATGACGGCGCAGATGATCTGCAGCGCCTTGCTCTTGGACAGGAAGCGGTTGGTCAGGTACTGGGGGATGGTGATGGAGTCGTTGGCCTCGATGGAGAAGCGGCGCAGGCGCGGGGCTTCAAAGATCCAGCTGAGGGCGTAGCCGATCATCAGGCCGATGGCGATCCACGCCTTGCCCAGGCCCGCCGCGTAGATGGACGCCGGCAGGCCCATCAGCACCCAGGCCGACATGTCCGACGCGCCCGCGGACAGCGCGGACACCCACGCGCCCATCTGACGGCCGCCGAGGAAGTAGTCCTTCTCGTTGCCGCCCTTCTGGCGCACGAAGAAGTAAAGCCCGATGCCCACCATGGCCACCAGGTAGATGATGAACACGACGAGTTCTGCGATATTCATTCATTTCTCCCCTTTTGCATGAATTTCCTTCATGCTTATCATTAACATATATTATTATACACGCTTTCAGTGTGATTTTCAATTCCGTTCGACGTTTCTGCGCCGGGATTTAACCGGGGGTTAATGGGGGAGGGGACGGAACATTACAAGGATTCCGCGCGGCACATGTTTTCATGAAATGGATTCATGAAAACATGCCCGGCGCGAGATGCGCATACGCTTATTCAGAAGGAGGCGACGGGATGGGAAGGAGTCGGACGGAGATCATATTGTCGATGTTGAAGGGCCTGCTGGCCGCGGTGGCGCTGACGCTTTTAGGCATGGCGGGCATCGCGGCGCTGGCGGTGTACGCGCGGGCGTCGGACGGGCTGATCCGGGGGTTGAACCAGGCGCTCAAGTGCCTGGCGATACTGACGGGCACGCTCACGGCGGTGGGCCGCGGCGGGGAGCGGGGGTTCTTCACGGGCATGGCGCTGGCCATCGTGTACATGGCGCTGGGCTACGGCCTGGCGGTGAAGCTGGGCGGGAACGCCTTCGCCGCGCCGGGCATGCTGGGGGAGATACTGATCGGGGCCGCGCTGGGCGGCGTGGCGGGCGCGGTGTTGTCGAACCTGCCCGCGAAGCGGCGGCGCGCGGCGGCATAGGAAAAGGGCCGGGAGTGATCCCGACCCATTTTCATTGGAAGATTTTACTTTACCGCGTGGCCCTTGGACTTGATGACGTCCACGACCTTGTTGCAAAGCGCGAGGCACATGTCGTCGGACTCGGCTTCGACCATCACGCGGACCACCGGCTCGGTGCCGGATTCGCGCACGAGGATGCGGCCCGTCTCGCCGAGCTGGTCGGCGACCTCCTTGACGGCGGCCTGCACGTCGGGGTCGTTCTGGGCCTCGGCCTTGTCGTACACCCGGACGTTGATGAGCTCCTGCGGGTACATCTGGAAGCCCTCGCACAGCTCGCTCATCTTCTTCTTCCGGGCCAGCATGCACTCCATCATCTTGAGGGAGGTGAGGATGCCGTCGCCGGTGGTGGCGTACTTGGAGAAGATGATGTGGCCGCTCTGCTCGCCGCCCAGGCGGCAGCCGTGGGTGGTCATGTACTCGTAGACGTACTTGTCGCCCACCTTGGTCTTGACCACGTCGATGCCCCGCTCGTTCAGCGCCTTGAACAGGCCGAAGTTGCTCATGACGGTGGTGACCACGGGCTTGTCCACCAGCTTGCCCCGATCCTGCATGTAGCAGGCGTAGGCGTACATGATGTGGTCGCCGGTCAGCACGTCGCCCTTCTCGTCCACGCACAGGCAGCGGTCGGCGTCACCGTCGTAGGCGAAGCCCGCGTCCAGCTTGTTGTCGATGACGAACTGCTGCAGCGCCTCGATGTGAGTGGAGCCGACGCCGTTGTTGATGTTCAGGCCGTTGGGCTCCGCGCCCATGACGTAGGTGCGCGCGCCGAGGGCCTCGAACACGGACTTGGCGATGTTCCAGGCCGCGCCGTTGGCGCAGTCCAGGCCGATGCGCAGGCCGCGGAAGCTGTACAGGCCGTGGCTGATCAGGTAGCCCACGTAGCGGTTGCGGCCGCTTACGTAGTCCACGGTCTGGCCGATGTTCTCCTTGGTGGCGAAGGGCAGCTCCTTCACCTCCTGGCCGAACACGTTCAGGTGGCCGTCCAGGTAGTCCTCGATCAGGCCGATGGTGTCCTCGCGCATCTTCTCGCCGTGGCCGTCCAGCAGCTTGATGCCGTTGTCATAGAAGGGGTTGTGGCTGGCCGAGATCATGATGCCGCAGTCGAACTCGTCCGCGTGGGTCACCCAGGCCACGCTGGGCGTGGTGGTGACGTGGAGCATGTAGGCGTCCGCGCCGCTGGCCGTCAGGCCCGCGATCAGCGCGTACTCGAACATGTAGGAGGAGCGGCGGGTGTCCTTGCCGATGACGATCTTCGCCCGCTCCCGGTTGCCGGAGAACTTCCGCTGCTGGCTGTAATACCAGCCCAGGAAGCGGCCCACCTGGTAGGCGTGGTCGGCGGTCAGGTTGATGTTGGCCTCGCCGCGGAAGCCGTCGGTGCCGAAATATTTGCCCATATTCCCATCCTCTCTTACAGGCGCTCGTCCTTCTCGATATCCAGGAAGTACTTGTACGTGTCCACGGTCAGCTCGCCGCAGGCAGGCTCGTCGCAGGCGATGATGGCGGCGGGATGGAGCTGCAGCGCGGAGCAGGTCCACTTCTGGCTGACGCCGCCCTCGACGGACGCGGCCAGGGCGCGGGCCTTGTTGTGGCCGTTGATGAGGATGAGCACTTCCTTGGAATCGGTGACGGTGCCGATGCCCACGGACAGGGCCTTGGCGGGCACCTTCTCCGGGTCGTTGCCGAAGAAGCGGGAGTTGACGATGCGGGTGTCGCTGGTCAGCACGCGCACGCCGGTGCGGCTGGTCAGGGAGGTGAAGGGCTCGTTGAAGGCCAGGTGGCCGTCCACGCCGATGCCGCCCATGAACAGGTCGATGCCGCCGTAGGAGGCGATCTTGGCCTCATAGCGCGCGCACTCGGCCTCGGGGTCCTCGGCCATGCCGTTCAGGATGTTCACGTTCTCCTTGGGGATGTCGATGTGGTCGAAGAAGTTGGACCACATGAAGTACCAGTAGCTCTGGTCGTGCTCCCGGGGCAGGCCCAGGTACTCGTCCATGTTGAAGGTGACGACGTTCTTGAAGCTGACCTCGCCGGCCTTGTTCATCCGCGCCAGCTCGGCGTACACGCCGAGGGGGGAGGAGCCGGTGGGCAGGCCCAGCACGAAGGGCTTGTCGGTCCCGTGGGCGTTGATCTTCGCGGCGATATAATTCGCGGCCCACTTGCACATCTTATCGTAGTTTTCCTGAATGACGACTCGCATGCTCATTCTCCTTTACTTCTTGTCGATGATCTCTCCACTGTTCTTGTAGATGCTGTTCTCCGGCACCACCCCGCGCACACAGGAGGTGGGGTAGATGTTGCTGTGGCGTCCCACCACGGTGCCCGGGTTCAGCACGGCGTTGCAGCCGCACTCCACGTAGTCGCCCAGCATCGCGCCGAACTTCTTGATGCCCGTCTCGATGCCGCCTTCCGGCGCGTGGACGACCACCAGCTTCTTGTCGCTGCGGACGTTCGAGGTGATGGAGCCCGCGCCCATGTGGGAGTAGTAGCCCAGTATGGAATCGCCCACGTAGTTGTAGTGGGGGGTCTGGACGTGGTCGAAAAGGATCACGTTCTTAAGCTCGCAGGAATTGCCCACCACGCAGTCGGCGCCCACCAGCGCGGAGCCGCGGACGAACGCGCAGTGCCTGACCTCGGTGTCGGGGCCGATGATGCAGGGCGCGCCCAGGTACGCCGACGGGAACACCTTCGCGGTCTTGTGCACCCAGACGTGCTCGGAGACCTCGTCGTATTCCGCCGGGTCGAGGGACCCGCCCAATTCGACGATCATGTCCTTGATGCCCTTGAGCGCCTCCCAGGGATACTGGAACTGGGACAGGTAGTCCCGCGCCAGGGTGTGGTCCAGATCGTACAGGTCCTTGATCGTGTACATTGTCTCGCCTCCTTCAACGCAAACCATTATACCGCCATAAGAGAAGGGAAGTCAACGCGGCAAGGTTAAATGCCCTTTAAGAGTGGCAAAATCGCCGCCCACGCGGTCGATGGGGTTTGAATTTTCCGCCCGGATATGCTATGATTATATGCGTGAGCCAGAGCTCAAAAACAGGAGGTAGTAAATCATGAAAGTTACGATCTGCGTGGGCAGCACCTGTCATCTGCTGGGTTCCCGTTCCGTGGTGGAGCGCTTCCAGGCCCTGGTCAAGGAAAACGACCTGGCGGACAAGGTGGAGCTTTCCGGCAAGTTCTGCATGGGCAAGTGCGGCGAGGGCGTCTGCGTGACCATCGACGACGTGACCCACATCATCCAGAAGGACGAGGCCGACGACTTCTTCAAGCGGGAGATACTGGCGAAGGTCTGATTTTTTTTAGGTCGGATGGGAGGTTAATCATGGTCCCGATCATCGAGCTGACGGAGAAGAACTGTCAGGACTGCTACAAGTGCATACGCAACTGCCTGACCAAGGCCATACGCTTCTCGGACGGCCACGCGGAGATCCTGCAGGACGAGTGCATCGACTGCGGCGAGTGCGTGGTGGCCTGCCCGCGCCACGGCAACTTCGTGGAGAACGACCTGACGCTGGTGCAGAAGGCGGCCCGGATGGGGCGGCGGCTGGTGGCCAGCATCGACCCGTCCTTCATCGCGGAGTTCGACGTGAGCTGCGTGGAGGACCTGAACGCGGCGCTGGAGGCGCTGGGCTTCGCGGCGTCCGAGGAGATGGCCGTGGGCGCGGAGATCGTCAGCCGGGAATACGAGCGCATCATGATGAACGCCGAGGTGGACGTGCTGATCTCCAGTGTCTGTCCCTCCATCAACCTGCTCATCCGCAAGTACTACCCGGACATGCTGAAATACCTGGCCCCGGTGGCGTCGCCCCTGCAGGTGCACGGCCGGCGGCTCAGGCGCATGTATCCGGACGCCTTCATCGTCTACATCGGTCCCTGCTACGCCCGCAAGCGCGAGGCCCACGAGACGGGCTGCTGCGACGCGGTGATGATGTTCTCCGACCTGAAGCAGTGGATGCACGAGCAGGGCGTGCACTGCGTCAACTCCCACACCCAGACCGACCGGGGCATCCGCGCCCGGCGCTATCCCCGGCAGGACGGCATCGTCAAGTCCATGGCGCGGGTGCTGGGCTGGAACCGGGTGTCCATCGACGGCGTGGGCGACTGCATCGCGGCGCTGGAGGAGATGCGGCAGCGCGGCGCGAACAAGGTCTTTTTGGAGATGACCGCCTGCGAGGGCAGCTGCGTCAACGGGCCGGCCATACGCTCCAACCGCTATGAGAACCGCATCCACGGCACCGTGGCCGTCAACAGCTACGCCGGCGAGTACGACTTCGGCGTGGAGGAGCCCGGCTCCATCCGCGTGACCTTCGAGCCCGACCCGGTGGCCCGGACCCATCCCGACGAGGAGGAGGTCGAGCGGGTGCTGGAGAAGCTCAACAAGGCCACCGCCCACACCGCGCTCAACTGCGGCTGCTGCGGCTATCCCACCTGCCGGGAGATGGCCCAGGCGCTCTGCGAGGGCAAGGCCGAGATCGACATGTGCCTGCCCTACCTGCACGAGAAGGCCGAGCGCCATTCCCGGGAGGTCGTCAATTCCACCCTTGACGCCGCCGACCGCGTCATCGACAAGCAGATGCGCGTGGTGCAGGACATCGCGTCCATACTGGGCGAGACCACCGCGGAGACCAAGGTCATGCTGGTCAAGTTAAAGGAAGCCATACAGTGATACCAACGGGGGTGTTCTCATGAGCGGCGAGACCTACATCGACACCGGCTACATCAGCCTCATCAAGCACGGCGAGCAGCTCTGCGGCGACCGGGTGGTCTTTGCCAGCAACGAGAACACCCGCATCGGCGTGCTGGCCGACGGTCTGGGCAGCGGCGTGAAGGCCAACATACTGGCCACGCTGACCGCGCAGATATTGGCCACCATGAGCGTGGGCGGCATGTCGGTGGAGGACTGCGTGAACACCATCGTGCGGACGCTGCCGGAGTGCAACGTGCGCAAGATCGCCTATTCCACGTTCACCATCATCAAGATACGGGACGAGAAGTACGTGGAGCTGACCCGCTTCGACAACCCCCACACCATCGTGCTCCGCAACGGCAAGAACTACAACTTCGAGTACCACACCCGCATGATCGACGGCAAGAAGATCTACGAGAGCCGTTTCGAGGCCGAGGTGGGGGACGTTTTCGCCGTGATCTCCGATGGGGTGGGCTTCGCGGGGCTGGGCGGCGCGTACCCCTTCGGCTGGGGCCGGGAGAACGTCGTCAGCTTCCTGGAGGACCACTACGACCCGGACATGCCCGCCCGACGCATCGCGTCCACGCTGGCCGAGGAGTGCCTGAGCCTCTACGGCGGCAAGCCCGGCGACGACACCACCATCGCCGTCATGCGGCTGGTGGAGCCCCATCCCGTCAACCTGATGATCGGGCCGCCGTCCTCGTCCGGGCTGGACGACGTGATGCTCAAGGCGTTTTTCGACCAGCCGGGGAAGCGCATCGTCTGCGGCGGCAGCACCAACACCATCGCCGCCCGCTACCTGGGCCGTGAGCTGACCGCGTCGCTGGACTACTGCGATTCCGACCTGCCGCCCATGTACGAGTTGGACGGCGTGGACCTGTCCACCGAGGGGGCGCTGACCATCTCCCGGGTGCTGGAGTATGCCGACGAGTACCTGAGCGGCACCCAGCTCCATCCCCGCTGGGAGGGCAGGCGCGACGGCGCGGCCCGCATCGCCAGGCTGCTCTTCGAGACTGCCACCGACGTCAACTTCTTCGTGGGCTGCGCCATGAACCCCGCCCACCAGAACCCCAAGCTCTCCCTGGCCTTCGGCGCCAAGTTCCAGCTCATCGACAAGCTCGCCAAGCGCCTGGAGGAGATGGGCAAGCGGGTGAACACCCGTTTCTTCTGACGAGAGACTTAACATCAAAAAAATGGTTCCAATTTTGGATTTGGGTATTGACAATTCCGGATTTTTATAGTATGATATATAGCGTCGTCGCGAGATGATACGAACATCAGGGAGCATAGCTCAGCTGGGAGAGCATTTGCCTTACAAGCAAAGGGTCACAGGTTCGAGCCCTGTTGTTCCCACTTATGTGGTGCGGTAGTTCAGTTGGTTAGAATGCCAGCCTGTCACGCTGGAGGTCGAGGGTTCGAGCCCCTTCCGCATCGCCATTCGCCCAGGTAGCTCAGTCGGTAGAGCAGTAGACTGAAAATCTACGTGTCGATGGTTCGATTCCGTCCCTGGGCACCATTCTGCGGTAGTAGCTCAGTTGGTAGAGCGCCACCTTGCCAAGGTGGAGGTCGCGAGTCCGAGTCTCGTCTACCGCTCCATTTTTATATTCGCGGTGCCATAGCCAAGTGGTAAGGCAAAGGTCTGCAAAACCTTCATTCCCCGGTCCGAATCCGGGTGGCACCTCCAAAATTTGGGACTTCTGCTGATGGGCGGGGTCCCATTTTTGTTAGGCTTACACAATCACCTTTCGCATTTCTTCAAGTGCATCTCCGAACAAATGGATGTAAATATTGTAGGTTATGGCAACATCAGCGTGTCCAAGCAGTTTTGACAAAATCTTAACATCACAACCACGCTCGTAGCAGTTCGTAGCGAAGGTATGCCGGAACGCATGGAGTCCCCGATAAGAAATTCCCAAATCTTTACACAAACGTCTAATGTGGAACTCAACCGAGGAATAGCTATAAGGTACTTCTGCCTCAAGATCTCGCGCAAAGACGTAATGGGTGTCCTTTTTGCGTTCTTTTAACCTTTTCAATACATCCAAAGCTCTGTCGGAAAGGGGGATCGTTCGCTTGCTTGTTTTGCTCTTCGGCGTGTTTTGGACATACGACGTAGCTTCAGAAGACATTCTAATAAGGGTACGATGAATTCTTATAGCACGTCTTCCCCACAAGACATCCTCCCAGGCAAGCGCCAAAGCCTCCCCGATCCTTAATCCTGCTTCCAGCATCAGGACGACCACGCCATACTGATCCTTATCGAGCGTCATCAGGCGTTTCATCAAAGCCTCTTGCTCCGGGAGGCTGTAGACCTCGATCTCCTGCTTAGACGTTGTGATAGCGGACTCGTTGGGCAGGTTGACCGCCATATAAACCGGGGTCGCGATCAGCCCTTGAGCCATCGCCCACTTCCAATAGGCAGTGATCAAATTGAACTGCTTCTTGATCGTAGACATTGAGTAGCCGTCCACAACGAGGTTGTTCAAGTACCTTTGGATATCCCGGGGAGCGATTTCGTTGACGCGGTAACCCGCGATCGGGTAGTTGTTCATGAGCTTGAACGATATGATCAGCCGATCATATGTCAATGGCTTAACATTGTTTCGCTTGGATTCTTCCATCCATTCTCTTATGCAAACATCAAGTCTTCTCTGTTCCATCCTATCCTCCTTCTAAGAGAAAAGACAAGACCGCGCTAACAGTATAGCACGGCCATGTCGTAAATGTCAATTGTCGGTCTTCGACGTTCTTTATTTACACGTTATTACCATTAGTGAAATAAACGCACTTTAACGTCGATTAAGTTCGCTTACATTATCAGAAAAAGCCTCCCATGCGTAATCCCGAGAAAACGAAAGCTGACTGATTTTTTGTAGAAGCCCTTTACAGTGAAAATCATAGTCCGGCTTAAGTATGACAACACCTTCATCCTCGAGATCATAAAAGCACAGAGCTTCCTTGTAATACGAAATTAATTTCTGATCCTCTCCGTTATCCGAACGGTCAGCCGCAAATAAATACAGATATTCACAGCCGATCTTTTTTGAGACTTCCTCGATAATTGGAATAATCTTTTGCCGAAACAGGCCGAAGCCCACGGGATAGCGTATTTCATCTGGGACCTTGAACCTGTCATCCCGACAGAAGTGCCTGATTTCTATGGCGGAATAAGACTCAAATACATTCATCACATTCCTGGAATCTTTGGCAGCATTGACCTCATTCTTTATTGTTCTGCGATGTTCGACGATTTTTAACAGTAGGGCAAGGCGGTCAGATGAGTAGAAAGCCTTTCCTCCCTCAACATTTTTGTAGTAATCCTCCAAAGCCCCCTCTTGTAAAAGCATTACCAGCATATTGACATAATCACTTTCGGCAGATGACAGGTTCTTATACTCATCATCCATCGGATATGTCGTAAATGCTAACGAGCACCTTATTGAGAAGAAAAGCACGATTTGTCGTGTCCCCGGTTCTCGAATGATGTAGACCCTCGTCTCACCGTCTAAATCATCCTTCCAGGCTCTTTTCTTGAAGTATTCCTCAAGTCGATTGCCCCTGATTGAGCATAAAAAGCCCTGGGTCTCAGCCTGGTTTTCAGGCGAAGATGTCAGGGCTTCACATATAAAGCGATCGAAATAAGACTTTGTTTGCTCAAGATTCAAATCAATGACCCTCGCTAATGTGCACGATCTCATTCCGGCGCCGTCTCATCTTCTCCCGGACGGCATCCAATCTAATGGCGTTGGGTAAGAGTTTATTCGAACCATTGTCAGACGGCCTCAGTCCTTCACGCGCCTGTTTCCATGAGAATTCCTCATGAGACAATATGCTCAGTCGCCAAGAAGAAACCATCCCATAGTGTTTCAGGACAAACATTAGCAGTTCCCGGGTTTCATCCGTTATGTCTCCGCCGACATTCTGAAAGGGGGCCGGTTTACAAAACTCATGGCGGACGCTCAGCAACACGGGGCCATACTTCCATGCGTAGAATTCTTCTTCAAAGAGAGGAACACCGCTACGGAGGTATGCTTCTCTTTGAGAAAAGTACATTAGCTTATGGACTTTTAGCTCATCGATGTCCTGACCGTACATATCCTTATACATCTCAGCCAGCTTCTTTGCCACCACCAAAGAGTTTTCCACAGCAATACCTCCCTTCCATATCTATCATATCCGGAAGCAGAACAAGCTCCCACCTCTCAAAAGAGTTAATGTTTTTATCTGACACAACTATAATATCATTTTATCGCGGATAAAGCAACCGTCTGTTTGTCTGAAACGTTCATTTTACATCTGTCAGCCAATATGCGCCTGGCCATCCGGGCTTCCAACGATGGGCACATTTTTCACCCTTTCCATCAGATCAGCGACATATCCGTTCCCGTGAAATTTTTCGGTGTACTCCTCAAACATCTCTTCAAGCGATTTATGCTTTTCAAACTGGATCTCCCCGGCTGTCAGCGCCTCATAGCAGCTCATGATTATGGTATGCCTGATCTGCTTCAGGTCGTATTCGCTCTGATCCTGCAGCGCTTGCTTGATTTCCGACAGCGCCTCATTGATCTGCTTTAGCGTCTCATCGTGCTCCTTGACCATGCTGGCCAGTTTTTCATTTTCCTCTTTGAGCTTTCGGATCTTGCTGAAATAGTCATAGAGCTTCATCACACCCTTGACGATGACCGTGACGATCGTGACCGTCACCGCGCCCCATGCAAAGATCGTACCAACGGGTATCTGGCCGAGCATCTCCCAGATCGTTTTTGTCGTAGTCATATCGCTCTAACCCCCTCCGTTGGTCAGCCGACCAGCTCACCGTACTTTCCACTGACCCAGCCGGTCTGTTGATTATACTCCACCAGGAACCAGCCGTCCGGGTTGGTGTAGCCGAAGTAGTGCAGATACTCGTTTGCCTTGGCGATCCCCAGGGTACCATAGGATGTTCCCGGGCCCTTGCGCACGTTCACACTGCCGCCTTTGATCAGGATGCTCGGGAGCTCGATGGTAATCTCGCCCACATAGGGCTCGATGCCGTCCATCGGAGCGCTGGCCGTCTCCGCAGGATGCCACTCGTTGCGCACGGATGCGCCGCAGGTGACGTTGGTCGCGGCGTGATGACTTTCGTACAGCAGGATGTCGCCCGGCAGCAGGTACTTGCCAGAGGTGAGGTATTTGCTCGCTGTCAGCGCCTTGAACCCCGCCTTTGTGAATTCAGCCTTCATGTTCCTGCTCGAACAGATCGGCACGCTCTGCAGCGCCTTGATGCCGTAGATGTACCCAGCCGCTCTGACATTGGCGGAGACGCCCGCCGTGCAGTCCTCCTCGCAGGCCACGGTGATCTTGGACGGGTCGTAGCCGACCTTTGAGAGCTGCGTCCAGTAGGTGGTGCGTTGGTTCTGATCGTAGCCGATCTTGTTGTTCAGCGCGGCGGCGATGCCGAGATCGGCGATCTTGTTGGCCACAGCCTGGTCGGGGTAGCGCAGCACCACCGTCCACGGGCGGTTGTACCATGCCTTGAGCTGCCACTCCTTGCCGGTCTGGTCGCCTGCCGTGCCGCCGGTATACGCGCCGTTTTCATCGCTTCCGCTGTTGGAGATGTAATGCGTCCCAGTGCTCAGCTTGTATTTATCGTTATTGGTTGCCATATTCTCACTTCCCTCGTTGGTTTTCTTTTCAGAGGTCTGACCCGCAAACATGTCGTAATACTTTTGTCCATAAGACGCCCGCTTGGCTTTGGCGCCGTCGCCCTGGTCGAGCGGGCGTTCATATTGCGTCAGCACGACATCCGAAGCCTCCTGAACGGATGTCGCCAGCATCAGCCGGTTTGTCAGAGCTCTGTACCCTTGAATCTCCTCCCAAAGAAAACCCAATTGCGTATCCAGGTCGCCGATGGACTTCCCACATGCTCTGGCATGCTCCAGCAGCTTTTCCTTGCGGCTCCAGTACGCCCACTGCGCCAGCCCGTAGCCCGCGCCATCATGGATGAAGGAATCCGCTGGGTACCTGCCGCTGTCCACGGCGGCGGTGTAGCTGCTGTCGGTATAGCCCAGCTTCTTCTCGTAGGCGCCTTGAAGGTTCGTGGGCTCCAAACCGCTCTCGGCAAAGAGGTTGCCCATCAGCCCGGCGACACCAAATGAGTTTCCGATCCGGGGAAAAAGATAATCCCATATTGCCTTTTCATTCACAGCGTATCCACCGCCTTTTCTTTGAAAACCGTCTACCCAGACGGTGGTCGTTACGTCTCATCCACCTGGCACAGATCGCCGTCCTCGTCCAGGTAGAATCCAAGGTGAAGCGCCGCGTTTGTTATATTCCCCGCCCTCAAGCCGGAATCAAGCGACGCGACGCTGGCACGCGCTTCCGCATCTGTGATGATGTAGCGCACGTCCCCCGCGGTCATTGTTTTCATCGGCTTATCGACCATACATATCCCTCCATAAAATCATCGTTACGATGATGTAGTTTCAAAGTTGATTGTGATATCGCCGTTGTCGTTATCTGTGATAGAAGCCTGCAAACGAGCAATATCGCCGTTCTGGATGCTCTGGTCGATCTTGCTTTCCACATAATTTTGGATCGTCGAGTCGGTTGAATCGAACACGATGGTCAGATTACCCGCTCCGTCATCCGTAATGCTTGCCTGGATCCTGGAAATATCTCCATTGGCGATGCGATAACTGATCCTCTGATCAACAGCAGCATCTATCTGCGCCAAAATTGTCTGGCTGCTTCCGAACGCAGCCAGTTCGTCCTTTGTTGCGAATAGCCGTTTAATGTTCTGTACTAATGTATAGAGGCCGCCGTAATCCAGAAAACGTATGGGTAAGTTCATTTCTCAAGCCTCCCTATGTACGCCGAGGGAGGCGCAATGCCTCCCTCCCGTTTTCTGTGGTCTATTATTCGAAGAGACCCTCGATCTCGGCGGTGGTGATGGACGCGAAGTCATCGGACTGAAGCGCGGTATCGGCCTTGCCGAGAGAGGTCTGGACGTCGGTAGCCAGCTTGGCCAGGGTCACGTTACCGTCAACGATCTTGGCGGTGGTCACAGCGCCATCGGCCAGCTCAGTGGTACCAATGGAGCCAGCGACGATCGCAGCGCTGATCTCGTTGTTAGCGGGGTTGATGGTCAACTGCACCTGGGCGGCGCTGGCCTGGGCGCGATAAACGTCCACCAGGTCGGTCGCCTTGATGTAAAGCTTGTCGTTGGTAGCGTTGGCGATGGTCAGGACGATGTAGGTACCGGCCTCGCTCACGCCGGCGGGCAGGTCGCCAGCCTCATAGGTCGC
>JAFUWR010000161.1 GCA_017471125.1 Clostridia bacterium
GCGCGTATGGCGTAGCCCGCGCCGATCAGCGCGTCGTCGTCGTGGGGACTGTACACGCAGATCCGCTCGTCGCCGGGCACCCAGCCGGGAAACAGCGTGTCGATGCCGCCGAACGTCTCCGTCCGGACGTCCAGGTATTGATATTCCCTCATCGAATGACCTCCGTTTTCTGTAAAATGTGTATGTGTATTTTAACACCGAATTTGCAATACGTCAATACGGGGGCGGCAAACGGATAATTTGCGATTTTCCGACGTTACCCCCTTGTTAAATCTTAACAGAAGGGTTATAATATCAACAGCATGTGATCGCGCGTCAAGGCGCGGCAAAGGAGGCGGGATATGAACACCAAGGCAGGATTCGTCGTGTTCGGCACCCACAAGGACGGGCTGCCGGACCCCATGGGCACGCCCTTCATCGACCAGAGCGTCATCGACGCCGCGAAGGCGGCGCTGGTGGCCCGGGACATCGAGCTGGCGGAATGGCCCATCGTGCTGGCCAACAAGGCCGAGGCCCGGGAGGCGCTGACGACGCTCAAGAAGGACGACAGCCTCGACGCGCTGATACTGTTCGCGGGCACGTGGATCTGGTCCGGGCTGATGATCGCCGCGGTGCGGGACTTCGCCGCCTCCGGCAAGCCCATCGTCCTCTGGACCCACTCCGGCTCCCAGGGCTGGCGGCCCGTGGGCGGCTTCGTCATGCACGGCACGATGCTCGAGGTGGGCATCCCCCACAAGTTCGTCTACGCCGACGCGGACGACGCCGCGCGCGTGGACGAGATCGCGTTCTACTGCCGCGCGGGCAAGCTCAGGCGGATGCTGAACATGTCCACCATCGGCGTGTTCGGCGGGCGCGGCATGGGCCAGGCCTGCGGCGTGGCGGACCCGTCCCAGTGGATGCGGGTGTTCGGCGTGGACATCGACTCCCGGGACACCACGGAGCTCTTGGACACCGCCCGCGCCGTCACGGACGACGAGATCGACGCAGTCATGCCCCGCATCGTCGCGCTGTTCGGCAAGGCCCCGGAGATGGACGACACGGCCCGGCGCTCCATCGCGCTGTACATCGCGCTCAAGAAGGTCGTCGCGAAAAACGGCTTCGACTTCTACACCATCCAGTCCTTCCCCGGCCTGGGCGACGACTACGGCGCGACGTGCTTTGCCCAGAGCATGATGCTGGAGGACGGCGTGCCCACCTCCACGCTGTCGGACTTCAACACGGCCATGACCGTGTACCTGCTGACGAACCTCAGCGCGCGCCGGGTCTACTACGGCGATTTGCAGCACTTCGACCGAAAGACCCGCGAGGCGAAGATCATCGGCGACGGCGCGGTGCCGCCCTCGCTGGCCGACCCCCGGGACCCCGCCGACTTCGCCGGCCACGGCATCCCCACCGAGGGCGCGGCGGGCGGCTTGTCGGTGAAGCTGACCTGCGTGCCCGGCAAGTGCGTGCTGGCGCGGCTCGGCCGCATCGAGGGCAGGTTCGTGATGACCCTGGCCGAGGGCGAGGTCTACGTGCCGGACGACCTTGAAAAGCGCAAGCTCGAGTGCGGCATCCCCTTCTGGCCCCACGCCTTCATCCGCTTGAACGACGACGTGGACGTGGACAAGCTCATCGAGGGCTACATGAACGAGTACGGCGTGCTGGGCTACGGCGAGCACCTGGCGGGCGAGCTGGCGGCCTTCTGCGACATCATGGGCATCGAGCTCATCAAGGCGTGATACGATGAAAAAGCTGTACGTGGGCGAGTTCCACCCGAGGTCCGAATTGGCGCTGCCCGGCCATCCCGACGCGCTGCCGCCCTTCCCGGTCATCGACATGCACGCCCACTTCGGGCCGCTGCTGCTGGGCGAGGATTACGAGGCCACCTACGACACCCGGCGCACCTGCGAGACGCTGAAAGAACTTGGAATTGAAAAGGTGCTCTGCCTCGAGCTGGTGTGGGGCGAAGAGTACGACCGGCTGTGCCGGAAATTAGCGGCGTCGGACGGGATGATCCTGCCCGTCGGCTCCGTGGACGTGTTCCGCGCGATGGCGCCGGATTTCGAGGCCACGGTGTACCGGACGCTCCGCGACCTCAAGTCGAAGGGCTGCGTGGCGCTCAAGCTGTGGCAGAACATGACGCTGATGGGCGAGGCGGCGTTCGGGAAGAACCTGCGCCTGGACGACCCCCACTACGAGCCGATCTGGCGCGCCTGCGGGGAGCTGGGGCTGCCCATCGTCATCCACGTGGCGGACCCGCCCTGCTTCTTCCGGCCCATCGACGAACAAAACGAGCACTACGTCTGCCTGTCCAGGCACCCCGAGTGGTCCTTCTACCGCCCCGGCATGTTCTCCTTCGAGGAACACATGGACATGCAGGAGGCGGTCATCCGGGACCACCCGGACACCACCTTCGTGGTGGCCCACGTGGGGTCCTGGGCCGAGAACCTGCCCAGGGTGGGCGAATGGCTCGACCGATACCCCAACATGTACGTGGACGTGGCCGCGCGGGTGGACCAGCTGGGCCGACAGCCCTACACCGCCCGGGACTTCATCGTCAGGCACCAGGACCGGGTGCTGTTCGGCACCGACTACGAGGGCCATTTCACCATGGACCGCGCCCGCGGCTTCTACCACACCCACTTCCGCTTCTTCCAGACCCGGGACGAGTACTTCGACCACCCCTTCCCGGACTTCCTGGGCCAGTGGAAGGTCTGCGGGCTGGGGCTTGAGGAGGATGTGCTGAGGAAACTGTATCGGGACAACGCAAAACGGATATTCCAGCTATAAGAGTGTGGAGTGTTGAGAGTGGAGTGTGGAGTTGCGGATGAGATCCTTCGGATCTCTTTGAATTAAAATAAAAACAGATCCGCAAGGATCTGAACATGAATTCCACACTCCACATTCCACATTCCACACTCCTCCGAAGGAGGATTTTATGAACATTCTTGCGATCGGCTGCCATCCGGACGACCTGGAGATCGGCTGCTACGGCACGCTGGCGAAGTACGTGCGCCAGGGCCACGACGTGGCGGTGTGCCACGTGGCCAACGGCAACCTGGGCCACGTGGTCATCATGCCGGACGAGCTTAGGGACATGCGCTTCAAGGAGGCGGAGCGGGCGGCGAAGGTCATCGGCGCGACCCACTATTCCATCGACATCGACGACCTCTACGTCACCCCCGAGAACGACGAACTGATCCGCCGCCTGGCCGCGGTGGTGCGGGAGGTCCAGCCGGACGTGGTCATCACCCACTACGAGCGGGACTACATGAACGACCACATGAACACCTATTACGCCGCCTTCCGCGCCACCTTTGCGGCGAGCTGCGGCCACTTCGACCTGACGGCCACCACCCCCGCCGCGCCGGTGTGCCCCATGTACCACATGGACACCCTCACCGGGGCGGACTTCCTGCCCACCGAGTACGTGGACATCACCGACACCATCGAATTAAAGATGGAGGCCCTCAACTGCCACGAGTCCCAGCTCAAGTGGATGCTCGAGCACGACAACATCGACTTCGCCGACATGGTCCGCACCTGCTCCCGCGTGCGCGGCTACCAGTGTGGGGTGAAGTACGCCGAGGGCTTCCGGCTCAGCAGAAACTACCTGCGCATGGTACCGAAACGGCTGCTGCCGTAAACGACAAGGAGGACGAAAATATGGACATGACCAACACACTCAAGGGCTCCTATTTCAGCGAGATCCTGCCCGCGGGCTGGGACATCGAGAAGATCAAGGCCTGCGTATCGAACCCGCCGGAGACGGTCTTGGACCGCCAGGACTTCTGGAACGCGGGCTTTACGCCCGTGAAGTGCACGAACCTCGAGGAGTTCGGCGTATTCATGGGCCACGAGATCGCCATGCAGATCCGCATCGCCCGGGACGAGGGGCGCAAGCTCATACTGATCCTGCCCGTCGGCCCCATGGGGATGTACAAGTGGGCGGTGTATTTCCTGAAGGAGTGGAACGTGGACTGCAAGCACGTCTACGGCTTCAACATGGACGAGTGGGCCGACGCCGAGGGCAACACGCTGCCCGCCAGCGACCCCGCCGCGTTCCAGAACGCCATGACCGAGGCGTTCTACGGCCCGCTGGGCGAGCTGAGCGTGCCCGAGGACCAGCGCAACTTCGCCACCAGGGACAACCTGCCCACCTATCCCGAGAAGATCGCCAAGCTCAAGGCCGAGGGCGCGAAGCAGGTGCTGGTGTACGGCATCGGCCGCATGTGCCACATCGCGTTCTGGGAGCCCCACTTCGCCGGCGACTACGCCACCGTCGAGGAGTGGAAGGCCGCGCCCTATCGCGTGGGCGCCAGGCTCCACCCCTTCACCATCGAGCAGAACGCCATCACGTCCTTCCGCTCGAGCTGGCCGCTGATCCCCTGCTACGCCAACACCATCGGTCCCGCCATCATCTTCAACTCCGACTACGCCATCGGCGGCGCGGACGGCGTGCTCTCCCGCGGCATGCAGTGGCAGGGCATGAGCTTCTGGATGACCCTGCGCCACGGCCCCGTCAAGGAGATCACCTCCTCCTGGATCCCCACCATGCCCGGCAAGCTGTTCTTCATGGAAGAACTCGCCGGCCCCCTGTGCGCGGATACGAACTGATCTACACAAAACGACGATCTCCCGGCAAACCGCCGGGAGATCGTTTTTTAATCTCTGATGAACAGGCACACCACGCCCGCGACCATCGCCACCCCGCCCAGCGCCATGAACGCCGCGGTGAGGCCGAGCTGTCTGGCCGCGAGGCCGGTCAGCGCGGGGAACACGATGCCGCCCACGCCGCACCCGGCGCTCATCAGGCCGGAGGCCTCCCCGGCGTACCGGGGGAAGCGGGCGGTGGCCTCGGCCACCACGGTGGACCACAGCGGGCCGAACGCGAAGCCCGTGACGAAGCACAAAATGAGCGCCGCCGCCGCGGGGAGGGGGAGCGCCAGCGCCACGAACAGCGCCGCGCTCGTGAGGAAGCCCGCCGCCAGCACCGGCTTCGCGCGATATTTGATCGACGAGAACACGAACCGCGACGCCATCATCCCCAGCCAGTACAGCGACACGCAGGACACCGGCAGGCGCTCAAATCGCGACGAGAACAGGCTCTCGATGAAGTAGCCGAAGCCGGTCTCCATGCCCACGTACAGCATGATGACCACGAACAGCCCGACGAACGCCGCCGACCGCAGCAGTATTTTCAGCCCGCTCCTGTCCGCCCTGGCCGCCGCCAGCGGCGCGGGGAACGATGTGGTCAAAAGCAGCGGCAGCAGTATCGCGTACAGCGCGGCGAAGCCGCAATACGCCGCCCGCCACGGCACGCCCAAAAGCCCGATCAGGGCGGGGGAGAGCACCGCGCCCAGACACAACAGCGCCTGGGACAGGTTGACGCCCCGGGCGTTCCATTCCGGCCCCAGGTCGGCCATGACCGCGCAGCAGCCGCTCTCGCACACGCTGTACCCGGAGCCGATCAGTATCGCGCCGACGGCGTAGACCGGGGCGCTGCCCGCCGCGGCGCAGATGAGCAAGCCTATCCCGAACAGGGCGCAGAACGCGGCCAGCACCGGCCTCCGCCCGACGCGGTCGGCCACCCGGCCCATCCACACCGGCACGAACGCCGCGGGCAGAAATTGCAGCGACACCAGCGCCCCGACGCCCGCCACGTCCAGCCCCAGGCTCGCGCCCACGCGCTCGATGACCGCCTGGGAGCCGCCCAGGAAGCAGCCGTAGGCGAACATCAGCCCGCAGCACACGACCACCGACCGGGGCGGCCTCGCCCGGGTCAGCATGCCGCCTCCCCGCAGGCCCGATAGATGGCCGCGGCGGTCTCCTCGAGGGTCTGGTCGCCCTCGCGGATGGTCACGTCGGCGTAGCGCCGATACAGCGGCGCGCGCTCGGCGTACAGCGCCTCGAGGGTCTGCCCGTCCCGCAGCACCACGCCGCGCCCCCGGATGTCCGTCAGCCGCTTCACCAGCGCGTCGTAGTCCACGTCGAGGTACACGACCTTCCCCAGCGCTTTCAGGTGTTCCATGGCGCTCTCGCTGTACACCACGCTGCCCCCGGTGGCGACGACGGCGCGGTCGGCGGACAGCTCCTCGCACACCGCCGCCTCCGCAGCCAGGAAACCGTCGATGCCGCGCTGGGCGATGATGGCGCTCAGGGGCATGCCCGCCCGCCGCTGGATCAGCAGGTCCGTGTCGATGAAGTCGTAGGCCAGCAGCTTCGCCAGCACCACGCCCGCGGTGCTCTTGCCGGAGGCGGGCATGCCGATCAGTATGATGTTGTTCAAAACGCTTCCCCCTGGTGGCGGCTTACTTTATCACCACGAACGACTGCGGCCCCATGACGACGCCGTCGCCCGCGATCTCGGCGCTGCCGATGGCGAACCGCACGGTCCTCCCATTGACATTAACTTTGGCGGTCAGGGCCTCCCCGGCGGGGTTCACGGCCAGCACCAGCCCGCCGCGGCGGTAGACGAAGGGCACGCCCGCCTCGGCGCGGATGGGCTCGAAATCGGCGTCGGCCTGCAGGTCCGGCTCGGCGTGGCGCAGGGCGAGTATGGAGCGCACGGCGTTCAGCAGCGAATCGGGGTCGCCCGCCTGCCCCGCCACCGTGGGCGCGTCCGCCGCCGGGTCCACCGGCAGGTACAGCGCGTCGGCGCAGCCCGTGGAGAA
>JAFUWR010000011.1 GCA_017471125.1 Clostridia bacterium
ACGATGGAATCCTCCCACAGGCCGATCTCGTACATGTCGCCGCGGCGGTTGCCCAGGTCGCGGGCGTACTTGAAGAAGCTGGCGTTGCCCTTGAAGCCGTCCTCCATGGAGACCACGCGGATGCGCGGATGCTTCTGGAACACTTCCAGCGCCTGCTCCTTGGTGATCTTCTTGCCGTCCTTGGCGGTGGCCAGCACGGTGATGATGTGGCCGTGGGTCACGGGGGTGTGCACCAGGATGCCCGTGGCGTGCACGTGGGGCATGATGGTCATCAGGTCCACGGCCTGGTGGGTCGGGGCCTTCTCCATCTGGAGCGCGTTGGTCAGTCCGCGATGATAGTCGCCCGGATCGGCCACGCGGCGGATGATGGTGATGGCCACCTTCTCGATGCCGATGGCGCGGTCCAGCGCGTCCACGGAACGGATGAGGCCGGTGGTGTTGCAGCTCGTGAGCTTCAGGTAATTCTGCCCGAGGCCCTTCTCATAGTTGGCATAGCCGTGGAAGAACACGTCCGCGACGCTGTTCTTCTCGCCGCCCTGGAAGATGGCCTTCACGCCGTACTTGTCGTAGTAGTTTTCCTTGTTCTTGGCGCCCACGCCGCCGGGCGCGCTGTCCAGCATGATGTCGACTGACTTGCACAGCTCCTCGAAGGTGCCCGCCACCGGGATGTCCAGCGCGTCGAACTGGCTCTTGTCCGCGCCGTCCACCAGGTACAGGTTGTACTTCACGTTGTTCGCGCCGATCATGTCCCGCTCGCGCAGGGCCCGGATCGACAGGGTCGGGGCCAGGTCCGCGATGCCGACCAGCTCCATGTCCCCCTGCAGCGCCACGCCGTCCGCCAGGCGCTGTCCGATCGTGCCGTAACCCGCAACGCCCACTCTGATCTTCTTGCTCATGGGAATCAACCTCCATCTTCTTTACTTAATGGGGAATGGGAAATGGAAGGCGCAAATCCAATGGATTTGCGGTTTGCCCTCCGGGCAAACTGATTTTGACGATTCTGCGAATCGGCAAAATCACCGGAATGGGAAATTGAATTACCTGCTGCCGCTCCGTCTCCGTAGGGGCGCCGTTGCGGCGCCCGCCCTTGCCTTCCCCTCTGGGGAAGGTGGCATTTGCGAAGCAAATGACGGATGAGGTCCTCAGCCTTCCCCTTTAGGGGAAGGTGGATCGCGCGAAGCGCGAGACGGATGAGGTCCGGTCCCTCTAATCCCTAATCCCTATTCCCTAATCCCTAATCAAATCATTCCCTCACAACGACCTCTTCCGCGGCCTCCACGATATGCTCCGCGGTCAGTCCGAACCGCTCGGCCAGGTAATCCACCGGGCCGACCTCGCCGAACTCGTCCTCGACGGCCACGTGTCCCACGCGGGTGGGGCAGCGCCGCGCCAGCACCTCGGCTACCGCGCTGTACAGTCCGCCGATGACATTGTGGTTCTCCACGGTCACCACCGCGCCGGTCTTCTCCGCGTACTCCACGATCAAATCTTCATCCAAGGGCTTGATGGTGAACATGTCGATGACCGTCGCGTCGATGCCCTTCTCCTTGAGCATCTCCGCGGCCTTGATCGCGCGGCCCACCATGAAGCCCGCCGCGATGATGGTCACGTCCGCGCCCTCGCGCAGCACGACGCCCTTGCCGATCTCGAACTCGCTGCCGTCCTCATACACGCGGTCGTTGGACTTGCGGTTGCAGCGCACGTACTTCACGCCCTTGCGCTCGATGAGCTGCGGGAAGATGGACGCCATCTGCGCCGTGTCCGCGGGGTCGACGATGGTCGCGCCGGGGATGGCCCGGTACAGCGCCACGTCCTCGAAGGGCATGTGGGTGCCGCCGTTCATGGCCGCGGTCACGCCGGGGTCGGTGCCGATCATGGTCAGGTCGTTCTTGGCGTAGCCGCCCGACAGGAACACCTGGTCATAGCAGCGCCGGGACGCGAAGGGCCCGAAGGTGTGGCAGATGGGCTTGAACCCCGCCGCCGACAGGCCCGCCGCGATGCCGGCCATATTGGCCTCGGCGATGCCCACGTTGATGGCCCGCTCGGGATGCGCCTTGGCGTACTTCGCCGTGCCGATGCAGCTCATCAGGTCGGCGTCCAGATAGATGTAGTCCTCATGCGCCTCCAGCAGCGCCGGGATGTTGGTAGACAGATACTCCTTGAAGGTACGGCTGTCCGCGCTTCCGTCATAGATCACCTTCACGCTCATGTCAGACGACCTCCTTTTCGATGGCCTCAAGATCCGCCTTGACGGCCGCGATGTAGCTGTCCCAGGTCTCAGCACTCACGGTCATGGAGTGGTTCGCCGCCGTGTCCTCGACCGCCTTGACGCCGCTGCCCTTGATGTTGTCCATCACGATGGCGATGGGCTTGTCGGTCGGCTCTTTGGTCAGCGCCTCATACAGCGCCTCCACGTCATTGCCCGGCACGCGCACGGCCTCGAAGCCGAACGCCTCCATCTTCGCCCGCAGGTCGAAGGTGGGCAGGATCTCGGCGGTCGGCCCGTCGAGCTGCTTCTTGTTGTCGTCGATGATCCATGTCAGGTTCGTGACCTTCTTGGCCGCGGTGAACATCGCCGCCTCCCAGCACTG
>JAFUWR010000162.1 GCA_017471125.1 Clostridia bacterium
CCCGTGCAATCGGTCCAGCACCCCCTCGAGCCAGTCGAAGTCGTAGCGCCCCTCCTCCGGCTCCAGGGCCGACCAGGCGAATATGCCCACGCTCATCAGGTTGCAGCCCGCCAGCTTCATCAGGCGGATGTCCTCCTCCAGGATGTCCGGCCGGTCCAGCCACTGGTCCGGGTTGTAGTCGCCGCCGTGCCCGATGAAGGGCAGCCTCAGTTCAGCCATGCTCTCGTCTCCTTCGCGGGGTCTGATGGCAGGATTATACTATATCCCCCGCGCGATGGCAAGGGCGAGCGACAGAAAAGGGCCGCGGGGCGGATATTCCGCCCCGCGGCATGATGCATGGAAATATCACTCGTCCAGCTCGAACTCGTCGTCGTCGCCCTCGCCGTCCTCCTCGTCGACCATCGGCGGGGCCTCCAGAGGGGCCTCGATGCCGCCGCTCTTGAAGCTCTCGCGGATCTTCGCCTCCACGGCGTCGAAGGCGTCGGGGTTGTCCCGGAAGAACTTGCGGGCGTTGTCCCGGCCCTGGCCGATGCGCTCGCCGTTGTAGGAGTAGAAGGAGCCCGACTTCTGCACCAGGTCCATCTCCACGGCCATGTCCAGCAGCTCGCCCTCGCGGCTGATGCCCTCGCCATACAGCATGTCCACGATGCAGCTGCGGAAGGGCGGGGCGACCTTGTTCTTGACGATCTTGATCTTCGTGCGGTTGCCGACGATCTCCTTGCCCTCCTTGATGGCCTCGCTCTTGCGGATGTCGATGCGCACCGAGGCGTAGAACTTCAGCGCCTTGCCGCCGGTGGTGGTCTCGGGGTTGCCGTACATCACGCCCACCTTCTCGCGCAGCTGGTTGATGAAGATCACCACGGCGTTGGTCTTGCTGATCACGCCGGTCAGCTTTCTGAGCGCCTGGGACATCAGCCTGGCCTGCAGGCCCACGTGGCTGTCGCCCATGTCGCCCTCGATCTCGGCCTTGGGCACCAGCGCCGCCACCGAGTCCACCACCACGATGTCGATGGCCCCGGAGCGCACCAGCGCCTCGCAGATGTCCAGCGCCTGCTCGCCGTTGTCCGGCTGGGAGACGTACAGCTCGTCGATGTCCACGCCCAGCTTGGAGGCGTAGATGGGGTCCAGCGCGTGCTCCGCGTCGATGAACGCCGCCGTGCCGCCCGCCTTCTGCGCCTGGGCGATGCAGTGCAGCGCCACCGTGGTCTTGCCCGAGGACTCCGGCCCGTAGATCTCGACGATGCGGCCCTTCGGCAGGCCGCCCACGCCCAGCGCGAAGTCCAGCTGCAGGCTGCCCGTAGGGATGACCTCCACCTGGAGGTTCTCCGCCGCCTTGCCCAGCTTCATCACGGACCCCTTGCCGAAATCCTTCTCGATCTTCCCCAGCGCCACTTCCAGCGCCTTCTTCCTGTCCTCGCCGATCTGCCGCGTCGCCGGCTTCTTTTCAGCCTTCTTTTCAGCCGCCATTTTCGTATCCTCCGTCGTATCCTTGTTGCGCCCTCGCGGCGCGTCGTTGTCTGTAAATATTATAGCAAGTCCCGGGCGGTTTGTAAATCGAACATATGTTTAATTTTTCTTGGCAGGGGTCTCCACAAAGGATGGCATGCGTTGTATTGACAAGTCAGTTCAAAAGTATTATAATCGTATTGATAATTCGATGAAGGAGTGGATTTTGATGGCAACCGTACAGATCCGCGTGGACGACGCGCTCAAGGCCCGGGCGGACGTCCTGTTCAACAGCCTCGGCATGGACACCACCACCGCCGTGCGCATGTTCTTCGTGGCGGCGATCGAGCGGGATGGCATCCCCTTCGACGTCCGGCACGACCACAGCCTCGCCGCCGCCATACGCGACAGCCGCGAACGCAAGAACCTGATCGGCCCCTTCGACAGCGCCGAGGCCGCCGTGGCCGCTATGCTGGAGGACTGACGATGCTGAGGATCGAATTCACCCGCCGCATGAAACGCGACGCGAAGCGCATGCAGCGCCGCGGAAAGGACATGGGCAAGCTGACGGCCATACTGGACAGGCTGGCCCGCCGCGAAGCGCTGGACGAAAGGCATCGCGATCACCAGCTCTCCGGCGCGCTCGCCGACTTCCGGGAGTGCCACATCGAACCTGACTGGCTGCTCATGTACCAGGTCCACGAGGACGTGCTGATACTTTCCGCGACCGCCACCGGCACCCACGCCGACCTGTTCGACGAATGAACGGCGGGGAGCTGCATAACGCGGCTCCCCGCCGTTCGATCATTCTATCGCGTCCTCGTCCTCCATGCCGCCGCGCATGGGGATATCGAGGGGGACGTTGGTCCCCCTGCGGCGATGGGCGCGCTGGACCTGCTCGGCGTGGCGGAGGTTGAGCTCATGGGAGGCGCGGATGCGGCGCATGAGCATGGTGACGACCTGCTCGATCTCGCTGTCCTCGGTGTAATCGGCCTCCACAGAGAAGTCGGCGCGGCCCTGGAGCAGCATGTCGTCGGCCAGCTCGGTCCTGCCGGGCGCGTGGACGGCGATGGAATAGCCGCCCTTCTGCTTGGTCATCTTCATGCAGGGCACGTCGGTGAGCCCGTCGCCCACGTAGATCATATTGGAGAAGGGCACGCGGCGCTTGTAGGCGGGGGTGAAGGCGTTCAGGTCCCGGTCGTTGGTCACATCCAGTATGCCCTTGTTGATGCGGAACAGGTACTGGGTCTTGCTGGTGTAATTCACCGCGGTGGAGGGCCACACGGCGACGCCGTCCCCGTCGTAGCAGAACGAGGCGGCGAAGATGGCCTTGAAGTGCCTGCCGATGGCGGAGCCGCGGATGATCTCCGTGAGCCCGGAGGAGATGATGTAGTGCTCCACGGCCACGCCGCACCGGCGGCCCTGCTCGTTGATGCGGTCGAACCAGTCCGGCACGCCGGGAAAAAACTCCACGTCCCGCCCCAGGGCG
>JAFUWR010000163.1 GCA_017471125.1 Clostridia bacterium
GTGAACTACGACCAGCAGGCGGTCTACACGCCGTCCGCCGCCACCGCCTCCATCGCCAGCGGCGACGGCACGGACGAGGACATGTACGGCGCGGACGACACCGCCTCCGCCAACGCCTATCCGACGCTCCAGCTGGGCGACAGCGACGGCACGGACAGCGTGGCCTACATCGTGTTCCTGCAAAACCGGCTGATCGAGCTGGGGTACCTCAATGACGCCGCCGACGGCGTCTACGGCGAGAACACCCAGACCGCCGTGCGGGAGTTCCAGCGCAGCAACGGATTACAGACCTCCGGCATCGCGGACCCTGCCACCCAGGAGAAGATCTACTCCGACACCTCCACGCTGGTGCTGGCCTCCACGGACAACGCGCTGTGGGGCAGCGACACCATGCGGGTGCAGACGGCGCTGGCCCAGTGGGGCTTCATGATGAACAAGCCCGACGGCAAGATGGGGGACAACACCCGCGTCGCCATCCGCAACTTCAAGGAGTACATGACCAAGATCGATCCCACCTTCGGCACCACGCCGGAGCCCACCGCGGAGCCCACGCCCGAGCCGACGGCCGAGAGCGTGTTCGGCGACATGCCCGTGGCCGTGGACGAGCGCATCACCGGCATCGTCGTCAACGACGGGGCCATCGACGACGACGTGCTGATCTACGTGGACGGCCAGCGCGAGTTCCAGGTCTATCGCCAGGACGTGCGTAACGGCGACAAGGGCGACGAGGTCATGCGCGTGCAGAAGCGGCTCAAGAACCTGGGCTACGTGTACAGCGCGGACGGCAGCTTCGGCGACAACACGGAGCTGGCCCTCAAGTACTTCCAGCGCAAGCACGGCCTGTCCGAGTCCGGCGTGGCCGACAAGCAGACCCAGGAGCTGCTGTTCTCCGCCACCGCCATGCAGGCGGAGGAGTACGTGTTCCCCTACAAGATCATCGTGGACATCTCCGACCAGCGGGTCTACATCGGCGCCTGGAACGGCGAGCAGTACCACGACCTGGTCAAGAAAATGAAGTGCTCCACCGGCAAGGACCGCACCCCGACCCCCACCGGCACCTACCAGAGCCAGGGCAAGGCCGGCGACGAGTGGTACTACTTCAAGGAGTTCAACTGCTACGCCAAGTGGGCCACCCGCATCGTGGGCGGCATACTGTTCCACTCCATCACCTTCAATTCCCGGAAGCGTCCCAGCGGCTCCGTCAAGACCCTGGGCCGAAAGGCGTCCCACGGCTGCATCCGCCTGAGCATCGACGACGCCAAGTGGATCTACGACAACTGCCCGACGGGCACCACCGTGGTCATACAGGATTGACCGACCGGATACATAGCGCGGGAGCGTGATCGACGCCCCCGCGCTGTCGCGTGAAAAACCCTTCCCAAAGGAGAAAAACTGTTTCAATGAACCAGCCCTACAACGAACAGGACGCCCTGTTATCCTCCATATTTTCCGACGGCACGGCGCTGTTTCGCGAGCCCGCGGAGCCGGAGCGCTGGGAGCACGTCGCCGTGCGCCTGCGCATCCAGAAGGGCGCGGAGGCGAAGGTCACGCTGCTGCGCGGCTTTCCCAGCGAGCCCGCGCTGATGTCGAAGTACAAGACCGACGACAGCTTCGACTGGTACGAGGCGAAGCTCTACTGCCGGGACACCGCCGTGTTCTATTCCTTCCTCGTGGAGTGGGAGGGGCGCTACATCTACTTCGACCGCATGGGCCCCCGGTGGGTCAGCGACGTGCCCTCGCCGGACCCGGTGGGGTCGTTCACGGTCATCCCCGGCTTCCACGTGCCCGAGTGGTCCAAGGGCGCGGTGCAGTACCAGATACTGGCCGACCGCTTCCGCAACGGCAGTCCCAAGAACGACGTGGTGGACCGTGAGTACTATTACGCCCACGCGCCCATCCGCCACGCCGCGTCCTGGGACGCCCTGCCCGAGCCGGACGACTTCCACTGTCACTACGGCGGCGACCTGGTGGGCGTGCGCGAGAAGCTGGACTATTTGGAATCGCTGGGCGTGGAGGCCATCTACTTCAACCCGCTGTTCGTGTCCCCGTCGGCGCACAAGTACGACACCCAGGACTACGACCACGTGGACCCGCACCTGACGGTCATCCCCAGCGACGGCGGCGCGGCGCTGGAGCCGAACGTCCGCGACAACGTGAAGGCCACCAAGTACATCCGCCGCACCACCAGCATCGCCAACCTGTCGGCCAGCGACGAGTGGTTCGCCGAGTTCTGCGGGGAGCTGCACCGCCGGGGCATGAAGATCATACTGGACGGCGTGTTCAACCACTGCGGCTCCTTCAACCGCTGGCTGAACCGCGAGGGCGTCTATGACACCGACGAGGGCGCATACGGCAACGTGAAGAGCCCGTACCGGGGCTACTTCGCGTTCGAGGACGAGAGGGACTACCATAGCTGGTGGGACGTGGACACCCTGCCCAAGCTCCACTACGAGCAGTCCAGCGCCCTGTGCGAGGCCATATTGCAGGTGGCGGAGAAGTGGGCGCGGCCCCCGTTCTCCATCGACGGCTGGCGGCTGGACGTGGCCGCTGACCTGGGGCAGACCCGGCAGTTCAACCACCTGTTCTGGAAGGAATTCCGACGCCGGGTGAAGGCCGTCAACCCCGACCTGCTCATCATCGCGGAGCACTACGGCGACCCCGCCGAGTGGCTGGGCGGCGACGAGTGGGACTCGGTCATGAACTACGACGCCTTCATGGACCCGCTGTCCTTCTTCCTGACGGGCATGGAGAAGCACTCCGACCACCGCCGGGACGACCTCTACCAGAACGGCATGGCGTTCTTTGACATGATCTTCGGGGCGATGGCCCACCTGCCCACGCCGTCGGTGTACTGCGCCATGGACGAGCTGAGCAACCACGACCACAGCCGCTTCATGACCCGCACCAACGGGTGCATCGGACGGCTGAACACCGTGGGCAGCGCGGCGGCGACCGAGGGCATACGGCCCGAGGTGTTTAGGGAGGCGGCGGTGATCCAGATGACCTGGCCCGGCGCGCCGACGATCTACTACGGAGACGAGGCCGGCGTCGCGGGCTGGACCGACCCGGACAACCGGCGCACCTACCCCTGGGGCAGGGAGGACCAGGGCCTGATCGACATGTACCGGGCCTTGGCCGGATTGCGCCGGGAGCTGCCCGTCCTGCGGCTGGGCAGCGTGAAGCCCCTTTGCGCCGGCTACGGCTACATCGCCTACGCCCGGTTCGACGGGGAGAGCGCCCTGGCCGTCGTGTGCAACAACACAGAGCGCCCCCTGACCCTCGACCTGCCCCTGCGGGACATCGGCGTCGGGGACGGCACGGCCATCGTGACGCGGTTCATCACCACGCCGGACGGCTGCGACACGCAGACGCGGATAATCGGTAACGTTGAAAACGGCGTGCTGCGCTGGGACGCGCCCGGGAACAGCGCGGCGGTATTGGTACCACCGGAACAGTGAACAGAAACAGGAACAGGGGGACGACCTCTCCGTCACGCTTCGCGTGCCACCTCCCCTGGCAGGGGAGGCAAGAGGGTCACGCTTGTACGCGGCAGCCTTGGCTCCCCTTTCATGGGAGCTGGCTGGCAACGGAGTGCCAGACTGAGAGGTCGTCGCCCCGGTCACTGTCGCGGCGGTGCTGGTGCCCGTATTAATATAATCTTCATTGACTTTTTGTGCCCATTCGTGTATATTGTGACTGTGACAACGATTATTCGGAGGCGCGCCATGAAACGCATCTTGTCGGCGGTGCTGATCCTGCTCCTGCTGGGCGGAGCCCTGGCCGAGGGCTGGGACTTCTCGCGGCAGAGCCTTGACGAGCTCTACGCCATCCGGGACCTCCTGAACGCCCGCATCGGGGAGCTGGAGCGCTCGGACGGCGTGCAGGTCTACGAGAGCGGCACCTACCAGGTGGGGTCGGACCTGCCCGCGGGCGACTACGTGCTGGTGGAGTATGAAAACGCCATGTTCGCCAGCGTCATCATCCGGGAGAGCCAGGCCGAGGACTCGAACCTGCTGGCCCACCACCTGATCGACCACCAGTTGGTCGTGCGGCTCGAGGCGGGCACGTGGATCACCTTCTCCGAGGCCCGCGCCTACCCGCTGGACCAGGCCCCGGTGGCCGAGGACGGCGTCACCGGCGAGGGCGGCTACCTGGTGGGGGCGCTGCTGCCCGCGGGCTGGTACGACGTGCGCCTGACCGACTTCGCCCCCCTCTCCAGCTACTCGATCTACGACGGCATCCTCGGCACCGGCGCGCAGCTCACCAAGTTCGAGGTCCTGCGGGACACGGCGCGCATCGTGCTCAGCGACGGCGAATACATCGAGCTGTCGGGCTGCTGGTTGAGCCCGGCGGAATGAACATCGACGGAGGAAGATAGGCCATGAACCTGCCCCATTACTATGTGGACCCCCACGCGCTGCACGTGAACACGCTGCCCGAGCGCGCCTATTACGTGCCCTATTCCGACCGGTTCGCCGCCATGCGGGACGTTCGCGGGGAATCGGACCGCTTCATGTCGCTGAACGGTCGGTGGCAGTTCAAGTACTTCGACAGCGTCATCGACCTGCCGGATGACGTGTCCAATGCCATCCTGGACATGGACAGCATCCCCGTGCCCTCCAACTGGCAGATGCAGGGCTACGACCGCCATCAGTACACCAACTGGCGCTATCCCTTCCCGTATGACCCGCCCTACGTGCCCAAGGAGAACCCCTGCGGCCTGTACCGGCGGCACTTCATGCTGTCCGAGGACAAATGCCGCCGCACGCTGGTGTTCGAGGGCGTGGATTCCTGCTTTTACCTGTGGCTCAACGGCCGCTTCGTCGGTTACAGCCAGATCTCCCATTCCACCAGCGAGTTCGACATCACCGACTTCGTCCACCCGGGCGACAACGAGATCGACGTGCTGGTGCTGAAGTGGTGCGACGGCAGCTACTTCGAGGACCAGGACAAGTTCCGCATGAGCGGCATCTTCCGCGACGTGTACATCCTGCGCCGGGAGCAGCGCCACCTGTGGGACTACTTCATCCACACCACGCTGTCCGACGACCGCAGGAAGGCGTGGATCAGGGTGGACCTCCAGTACCGGGGCGACGACCCCTCCGCCAGCCATCACACCCACTATTACCTCTACGACGCCGGCGGCGACCGCATCGACGATGGCCGCGCCTACGGCGACAGCTTCGAGATCGCGCTGGACGACGTGACCCTGTGGAACGCGGAGAACCCGTACCTGTACACGCTGGTGCTGCGCTACAACGGCGAGTCCGTCTGCGAGTTCGTGGGCCTTCGCGACATCCGGGTGGAGAACGGCGTGGTGAAGCTCAACGGCACGCCCATCAAGTTCCGCGGCGTCAACCGCCACGACAGCGACCCCGTGCTGGGCTACGCGGTGGGGGAGGAGGAGATGCTGCGCGACCTGGTGCTGATGAAGCACCACAACATCAACGCCATCCGCACCAGTCACTATCCCAACTCGCCGCTCTTCCCCCGCATGTGCGACCGCTACGGCTTCTACCTGGTGGCCGAGGCAGACTGCGAGTGCCACGGCGTGACGTTCCAAAACGGCGTCTACGACATGCAGCACTACGATATACTGGCCCAGGACCCCGAGTACGGCGAGGCCATACTGGACCGGGTGAAGCACTGCGTCATCCGGGACAAGAACCGCCCGTGCATCCTCATATGGTCCATGGGCAACGAGTCCGGCATGGGCCGCAACTTCCACGAGGCCCTGCGCTGGACCAAGCAGTACGATCCCTCCCGCCTGACCCACTACGAGCGGGCCTCCTTTCCGCCGGCGGGCGAGTACATCAACAAGGACCACCTGGACCTGTACAGCCGCATGTACCCGTCCATCGAGGAGATCGACCAGTACTTCGAGCGCAACGAGGTGGGCAAGCCCTACATCCTCTGCGAGTACGCCCACGCCATGGGCAACGGCCCCGGCGACGCGGAGAACTACTTCCGCTGCTTCGAGCGCCACGAGGGGCTGTGCGGCGGCTTCGTGTGGGAGTGGTGCGACCACGCCATCGACATGGGCTTCACCCCGGACGGCCGCAAGCGCTACTTCTACGGCGGCGACTTCGGCGAATTCCCCCACGACGGCAACTTCTGCGTGGACGGCCTGGTCTATCCCGACCGGCGGCCCAGCACGGGACTGCTGGAATTGAAGAACGTCAACCGGCCCGCCCGCGTCAGCGAGGTGGACCTGGTGCAGGGCGTGTTCAGGGCGCAGAACTACCTGGACTTCACGCCGCTCAACGAGTACATCCGCATGTCCTACACCGTCCGGGCCGAGGGCCGGGAGCTGTACCGCGGCACCGTGGCCGACGACCAGCTCGCCATCCCGCCCCACGAAAAGCGGGACATCCGCGTCGAGATGCCCAAGGACCTGCCCAAGCTGTTCGCGGTCTACTTCGAGCAGACCCAGCGCTACGACAGGCCGCTGACCCCCGCGGGCCACGTGCGCGGCGTGGACCAGATCGGGCGGCAGAAGTACACCGTCCGGGAGCAGCCCGAGGGCGTGCTGGCCATCGAGACCCGGGAGGACGCCCGCTCGGTCATCCTCCGGGGTGAGAATTTCCGCTACCAGTTCAACAAGCAGACCGGCTGCTTCGACATCATGAACTTCGACCAGCTCCACGTGGTCAAGCAGCCCATGCACTTCAACATCTGGCGCGCGCCCACGGACAACGACATGTACATCGCCAAGCTCTGGCGGCAGTACGGCTACGACCGCGCCACCGCTCGGGTGTACGACATGCGCATCGACGCCGCGGACAACGTGCGCATCTCGGCGCAGTTCTCGATGGTCGCGCCGGGCCTGCCCAAGATCTGCTGGGGCACCGTGGAGTGGCTCGTCCACATGAACGGCAAGGTGGACGCGAAGATCGACGTGCAGCGCCGCCCCGACGCGCCGCCGCTGCCCCGGTTCGGCATCCGCATGATGCTGCCCAAGGCCATGGACCTCATCAACTACTTCGGCTTCGGCCCCTATGAGAGCTACGTGGACAAGCACCGGGCCAGCGTGAAGCACATGTACGTGTCCACCGTGGACGCCCAGCACGAGGACTACATCCGTCCCCAGGAGAACGGCAGCCACTGGAACTGCGACTACCTGCGCATCTCCGGGCCGCTGGGCGGCTTCGAGGTGTTCGGCGACGAATTCAGCTTCAACGTCTCCCGCTACACCCAGGAGGAGCTGGAGCGCAAGGCCCATAGCTGGGAGCTGGAGCCCTCCGGCGGGACCGTGTTCTGCCTGGACTACCGTCAAAACGGCATAGGCTCCAATTCCTGCGGGCCGGAGCTGAACCCCGGCTACGCCGTGCCCGAGAAGTTCTGCTTCTCCTTCTCATTGAGCCCGCTGACCTTTGAATGATCGCATGACATGACGCCGCCCCGGGACCGTTCGGTCCCGGGGCGGCATTTTCACGCCTCGGCGTTGAGCCGGGCCTCGAGGGCTTCGACCCGGCGCATCACGTCCTCGCAGAAGCTGTCCGCGGCCTCGGCCCGGGCCTGGCCGGACAGGGCGGCGAAGGCCCTGACGGGGTCGATGACCTCCCGCGCGGCCCGGGCCAGCTCCTCCCCGGCGGGCGCGCGCTGGCCCCGCAGGTACTGGGCCAGCACGTCGCAGGCCCGGGCCAGCTCCGCGTCCCCGGTGCGCCGGCCCTCGGCGGCGAGGGACTGGCTGGACTCCACGATGTCGGCCCGCGCCCGGTGGTTCACCTGGGGCGCGTCGCAGTTGACGCCCTGGGCGTTCAGCTTCTCCACCATCTCCCGCACGTACTCGGGACGGCTCTTGATGACGGCCCTATACTTGTTTTGATACCGAAGCATCAGGCTGTGGTCGCCGCCCGCCAGCTTTTGCAGGCAGGAGCGCACGGACTGCCCTTCGGCCCGGGCGGTGAGCACCTGCTCCATCAGCCAGTCCACCTCCTGCTGTGTAAAGGGCACGAACCGCGCCGCGTGGCTCTGGCCGTTCTCGTGCTGCCGCACCTGGGCGTAGTAGTAGTTGCGGATGCTGTTGGGCCTGCGCCCGGTCTGCCGGGCGATCTGGTCGAACACCGCCTTCAGCGGCAGGCCCTGCTGCTGGGCCTCGTCCGCCGTCTCCCACAGCAGTTGGTTCTCGGATTCGCTCCAGCCCGAGCGCCGGCCGCCCCGGGGAAACTCTATGCTTTCGTGGGAAATTGCCTGATCCATATGCTACCCTCCCGTGAACTTCATGATACAGAGTATGCGCTTCATCTGCCGGGAATATACTGAAATGCCCCTCTGCGTGAAGATTTTATATTCTTGCCTGTGTGGGATGAACGGTCGGCAATAAGAATACTATATGCGGCGGCGCGTCGAAATATGTATAAATATCATTAGGACCCTGCGAAAGTCAAGGTTCTTTTCAGCTTTGTGCGCTATAACATACCCAACGGACGGAAAGGAAGCGATCGAAGTGATCTACCGCAACGAGATCAAGCACTTCATCGACGCGGGCGACCGCGCGGCCATCATCGCGAACCTGCGGCGGGTGGCGAAGCCAGACCCGCACGTGGGGCCGAAGGGGAATTACCTGATACGCAGCCTGTACTTCGACAACCTGGCGGACAAGGCCCTGCGGGAGAAGCGGGACGGCGTCAACGAGCGCGAGAAGTTCCGCATCCGCTACTACAACGGGGACACGGGCTTCATCCAGCTGGAGAAGAAGGTCAAGCGCAACGGCCTGGGCTACAAGGTCTCCGCGCCGCTGACCGCGGAGGAAGCCCAGCGCATCGTGGACGGCGACACCACATGGATGGCCACCTCGGGCCGGGGCCTGGTGGTGGAGCTGTACGCCAAGATGAAGGCCCAGGGGCTTCGCCCAAGGACCATCGTGGACTACGACCGCACGCCCTTCGTCTACGGGCCGGGCAACGTGCGGGTGACCATCGACGAGAACATCCGCACGGGACTGCGGTGCACGGATTTCCTGGACCCGGATTGCGTCACCGTCCCGGCGGGGGAGCGGGTCATACTGCTCGAAGTCAAGTGGGACGCCTACCTGCCCACCTGCATCCGCCACGCGGTACAGGTCAAAAACCGGCGGGAGGGCGCGTTTTCAAAGTATGAAGTCTGCCGCATCTACGGCTGAATAAAGGAGAGGATATATCATGACCACCTTCAACGACATCTTCAAGTCCAGCTTCCTCGCGAACATCACCAGCGTGTCCATCACCGACATGGTCCTGACCCTCGCGCTGGCCTTTTGCCTGGGCCTGTTCATATTCTTCGTGTACAAAAAGACCTACTCCGGCGTCATGTACTCATCCAGCTTCGGCGGCACGCTGGTGGCGCTGACGATGATCACCGCCATGACCATCCTGGCCGTCACGTCCAACGTGGTGCTGTCCCTGGGCATGGTGGGCGCGCTGTCCATCGTCCGCTTCCGCACGGCCATCAAGGAGCCGATGGAGATCGCGTTCCTGTTCTGGTCCATCGCGGCGGGCATCGTGCTGGCGGCGGGCATGCTGCCGCTGGCCATCTTCGGCAGCGTCATCATCGGCGTCATCATGATCGTGTTCATGAACCACAAGGCCGCCTACGACCCGTACATCGCGGTGCTGACCGTGATCGACCACGCCGCGGAGACCCGGGCGGCGGAGTACCTGAAACAGCAGGTCAAGACCGCCGTGGTCAAGAGTAAGACCGCCCAGGCCGGGAACATCGAGCTCAACTACGAGATACGCTTAAAGGGCGACGACACCGACTTCATCACCGCGCTGTCCGAGCTGGAGGGCGTCAAGAGCGCCGTGCTGGTCAGCTACAACGGCGACTATCTGGGGTGATCGAGATGCTCAAGGATCGCAACATCGACCGCATCTGCGCCGTGGCGATGGCCGTCGCCATCCTGCTGACCTCCGCCTGCGCGGCGCTGGCCGTGGGCGGCGGGCTGGAGGCGCGGACGGTCACCGGCTACGCCGAGCGGCTGTTCGACACCTCCACGGTCCACACCATCGACATCGTCATCGACGACTGGGACGAGTTTTTGTCCACCTGCGAGAGCGAGACGTATTCGCTGTGCACCGTGGTCATCGACGGGGAGAAGTTCGGCAGCGTGGGCATCCGCGGCAAGGGCAACACGTCCCTGTCCAGCGTGTCCCGCTACGGCAACGACCGTTACAGCTTCAAGATCGAGTTCGACCACTACCAGGCGGGCAAGACCTACTACGGCCTGGACAAGCTGTGCCTGAACAACCTGATCCAGGACAAGACCATGATGAAGGACTACCTGGCCTACACGCTGATGGCCCGGGCCGGGGTGCCCGCGCCGCTGTGCAGCTTCGTCCAGATCAACGTCAACGGCGAATACTGGGGGCTGTACCTGGCGGTGGAGGCCGTCGAGGACGCCTTCCTGCTGCGCAACTACGGCGACGAGGGCGGCGACCTGTACAAGCCCGACAGCATGTCCATGGGCGGCGGCAAGGGCAACGGCGGCGACTTCCGCATGTCCGAGTTCCGCGAGGCATTCGAGGAGCGCATGGCGGCGGGCGAGCTGACCCCGCCGGAGGACTTCACGCTGTCGGAGGACTTCGCCCCGCCCGAGGGCGATTTCCCGCAGCCGGGGGAGGGCGGTCCGGGCGGCTTCGGCGGCATGGGCGCGGACGACGTGAAGCTCATCTACGCCGACGACGATCCCGAAAGCTATGCCAATATCTTCGAGAACGCCAAGACCGACGTGACCGACGCCGACCAGGCGCGGCTCATCGCGGCGCTCAAGGCTTTGAACGACGGGGAGACCGCCGCGGACGCCGTGGACGTGGAGGAGGTCATCCGCTATTTCGTGGTGCACAGCTTCCTCGTCAACGGCGACAGCTACACCGGCTCCATGATCCACAACTACTACCTCTACGAGGACGACGGCGTGCTGCAGATGCTGCCCTGGGACTACAACCTGAGCCTGGGCGCGTTCTCCATGAACAGCGGCGACGGCGACACCGACAGCGCCACCGCCGCGGTGAACGACCCCATCGACACGCCCGTGTCCGGCGGCGACGTGACCGACCGGCCCATGCTGGCGTGGATATTCGGGAATGAGGAGTACACCGCCCTGTACCGCGAGATCTACGAGGCGTTCATGGTGGACGTGTACGACAGCGGTTGGCTGCTCGAGGAGATCGACCGGGTGTCAGAGATGATCGCGCCCTATGTGGAGACCGACCCCACCGCGTTCTTCACCTACGACGAGTTCCAGACCGGCGTCGAGGCGCTCAAGCAATTCATAGAGCTTCGGTGCCAGAGCGTCGAGGGGCAGCTTACCGGCGTCATCCCCTCCACCACGGCCGGGCAGGACGCGGACGCCTCCGCGCTGATCGACGCCTCGGCCATCGACCTGACGGACATGGGCGAGATGAACGTCGGCGGCGGGCCGGGCGGCGACAGAGAGGGAAGCGATAGAACGGGCGATGCCCCCGGCGAGCGGCCAGAGATGGGGGACATGCCCGGGGAGATGCCCGGGATGGGGGAGATGCCCGCCCCCGGGGAACAATCGCCGCAGGCGTTCGCGGAGGCGATACCGTTGATCGCCGCATGCGTCATCGCGTTGGCCGCGGCGCTGGTGTTCGCGAAAAGGAGCAGGGCATACCGATAAAACATTACTGCCCCGGGCGCATGCCCGGGGCAGTGATCATAGATACGATCAGTTCTTCTTCACGCTCAGCGCTGCCTTCTCGCCGTTGATGTTCCAATCCTTGGCGTAGCTGCCCTCGGGCGCGTCGCCGGCGGAGATGGCGGTAGCCAGCACGGCGGCGGAGATGGCGTCGGCGTTATTGGCGATGACCGGGGCCAGCACGTCGGACGCCTTGTAGGTCACGGTGATGCGGTCCACCACGTCGAAGCCGGCCTCCTTGCGCATGGTCTGGAGCTTGGAGATGACCTCGCGCACGAAGCCCTTCTCGATCAGGGCGGGGGTCAGGTTGGTGTCGATGACCACGGTCATGTCGCCCTCGGTCTGGCTGACGAAGCCCTCCTTCTGGGCGGGCGCGATCAGGCAGTCGTCCTTGGCCAGCTCCACCTCGTTGCCGTCGATCTCGAACTTCACCAGTCCGTCCTTCTCCAGCGCGTCCACGAAGGCGTTGCCGTCCACGGTCTTGAGGTACTTGCCGATGGCGGGCACCAGCTTGCCGTACTTGCGGCCCAGGGTGCGAAGCTGGGGCTTGATCTGGTAGGTGGTGAAGGCGCGGGCGTCGTCGATGTACTTGACCTCCTCCACGTTCAGCTCGTCCCGAATCAGCGCCGCGCAGGCGTCGGACAGGGTGGAGCCCTTCACGTACAACGTGGACAGGGCCTGGCGGACCTTGATGTTGGCGGTGGCGCGGCAGGCGCGGCCCAGCTGGACGGCGGCCATGACCTCCTCCATCTCGGCCTCGAGCTTGGCGTCGATGAGGCTTTCGTCGGCCACGGGGTAGTCGCACAGGTGGACGGACTCCGGCGAGCCCTCCACGTTGCCCACGACCAGGTTGCGGTACATGCTCTCGGTCATGAACGGGATGTACGGCGCGGCCAGCTTGCACAGCGTGGTCAGCACGGTGTACAGGGTCTCATAGGCGGCCTTCTTGTCGCCGGTCCAGTCCTTGCCCCAGAAGCGGGACTTGCTGAGGCGCACGTACCAGTTGGACAGCTCCTCCACGAACGCCTGGATGGCGCGGGCGGTCTCGGTGATCCTGTACGCCTGCAATCCCTCGTCCACGAACTTCACCAGGCTGTTGAGCTTCGACAGCGCCCATTTGTCCATCAGCGTGAAGTCGGCGGGGTCGGCCCTGTGCTCGGCGGGCTTGTAGTCGTCGATGGCGGCGTACATCACGAAGAAGGCGTAGGTGTTCCAAAGCGTGCCCATGAACTTGGACTGCATCTCGCTGACCAGCTCGTGGGAGAAGCGGGTGGGCAGCCACGGCGCGCCGTTGGCGTAGAAGTACCAGCGCACGGCGTCCGCGCCCTGCCGGTCCAGCACGTCCCAGGGGTTCACGACGTTGCCCAGGTGCTTGGACATCTTGCGGCCCTCGGCGTCCTGCACGTGGCCCATGACCACGCAGTTCTCGAACGGGCTGCGGTCGAACAGCAGCGTGGAGATGGCCATCAGGGTGTAGAACCAGCCGCGGGTCTGGTCGATGGCCTCGGAGATGAAGTTGGCCGGGAAGTTGGCCTCAAAGATCTCCTTATTCTCGAAGGGATAGTGCCACTGGGCAAACGGCATAGAGCCGGAGTCGTACCAGCAGTCGATGACCTCGGGCGTGCGGTGCATGACGCCGCCGCAGTCCGGGCACTTGATGGTCACGGCGTCGATGTAGGGGCGGTGAAGCTCGATGTCATCGGGAACATGATCGCCCAGTTCCTTCAATTCGGCGCGGGAACCGATCACATGGATGTGGCCGCACTTGCACACCCACACCGGCAGCGGCGTGCCCCAGTAGCGCTCGCGGGACAGGCCCCAGTCGATGACGTTCTCCAGGAAGTTGCCGAAGCGCCCCTCGCGGATGTTGTCGGGATACCAGTTGACGGTGTTGTTGTTCTTCAGGAGGTTGTCCCGCACGGCGGTCATGCGGATGAACCAGGTGGCGCGGGCGTAGTAGATCAGCGGGGTGTCGCAGCGCCAGCAGAAGGGGTAGTCGTGGGTGAAGTAGGGCGCGGAGACCAGCTTGCCCTCCTTCTCCAGGTCCTCCAGGATCATCGGGTCGGCCTTCTTGACGAACACGCCGGGCCAGCGGGTGACCTCGGTCATCTCGCCGCGGGTGTTGACCAATTGCAGGAACGGGATGTGGTTCTCCCGGCCCACGCGGGCGTCGTCCTCGCCGAACGCCGGGGCCTGGTGGACCACGCCGGTGCCGTCGGTCATGGTGACGTAGTCGTCGCACACCACCGTCCAGGCGTTGTCCGCGTTGTCCACGCCCTCGATGGCCTTGAGCTGGAAGTCGAACAGCGGCTCGTAGCGCATGCCCCTGAGCTCGCTGCCGGGGAAGGTGGTCTTGTTCCGCACCTCGACGCCCTCGCCCAGCACCTTCTCGATCAGCGCGTCGCCCATGATGACGGTGCGGCCGTCGTAGTCGAACCTGGCGTAGGTCTCGTCGGGGTTCACGCACAGCGCCACGTTGCTGGGCAGGGTCCAGGGGGTGGTGGTCCAGGCGTAGATGTAGGTGTTGTCCTCGCCCTTGACCTTGAAGCGGACCACGGCGGAGCGCTCCTTGACCTCCTTGTAGCCCTGGGACACCTCATGGCTGGACAGCGCGGTGCCGCAGCGGGGGCAGTAGGGGACCACCTTGTGGCCCTTGTACAGCAGGCCCTTTTCGGCGATCTTCTTGAGGCTCCACCACTCGGACTCGATGTAGTCGTTGTCATAGGTGATGTAGGGGTTCTCCATGTCCGCCCAGTAGCCCACGCGCTCGGACATGCGCTCCCATTCGCCCTTGTACTTCCAGACGGACTTCTTGCACTCCTGGATGAACGGCTCGATGCCGTACTCCTCGATCTGCTCCTTGCCGTCCAGGCCCAGCATCTTCTCGACCTCGAGCTCCACCGGCAGGCCGTGGGTGTCCCAGCCGGCCTTGCGGGTGACGTGCTTCCCCTTCATGGTGTAGTAGCGGGGGAACAGGTCCTTGATGGCGCGGGTCTCGATGTGGCCGATGTGGGGCTTGCCGTTGGCGGTCGGCGGGCCGTCGAAGAACGTCCATACGGGCGCGCCCTTGCGCAGCGCGTCGGACTTCTTGAAGATGTCGCTGTCGTTCCAGAACTTGATGACCTCCTGCTCGCGGGCCTGGAAGTCCAGCGCCGTGGAAACCTTCTCAAACATTTGCTTTCCTCCCCAAAAAATAATGCGTCCTCCGTTCCCATGGGACGAAGACGCTTCGCGGTACCACCCAAATTAGCGTAAGAATACGCTCGCTCGTGCGCGCTGTATCGGGCGCAGCCCGGCGACGCCTACTGTCGTTTCAGCCTCGCCGCTCGGAGGGGATCCCCCTCGACCCGGGCCTCCGGACTCGCACCATACTCCGGCTCGCTTCGCGCCCGCGTTCGAGGGCATGCCTCGTCATCGCAGTTATACCCTATAATTATACCCCATTTTCGCGATTTGTAAATGCCCCGGTCGCCGAATCAACATTGATTTTACCAACACCTTGACAAATACCGTTCACTTTTGCGCGTTAGTGTGATATAATCACCATATACCGTACTGAAAGGAAGCTGTCGCCTTGGATATTTTCAATAAATGCTATAACTATTCTCTCGCGAACGAGCTTCGGGAGAAGGGGCTTTACCCGTACTTCCACGCGCTGGAGACCCGGCAGGACGCCGAGGTCGTCATGGAGGGCAAGCGCCGCATCATGCTGGGCTCCAACAACTACCTGGGGCTGACCACCTGCCCGGAGGTCCAGGCGGCGGGGCTCAAGGCCCTCGAGCAGTACGGCACGGGCTGCTCCGGCTCGCGGTTTTTGAACGGCACGCTCAGGTTGCACCTCGAGCTGGAGGCGGAGCTGGCGAAATTCCTGCACAAAGAGGCGTGCTGCACCTTCTCCACGGGCTTCCAGTCCAACCTGGGCATCATCTCCGCCATCGTGGGCCACGGGGACTACGTGATCTGCGACAAGGAGAACCACGCCTCCATCTACGACGGCTGCAAGCTGTCCTACGGGCGCATGCTGACCTACGGCCACGCCAACATGGAGGAGCTGGAGATACAGCTCAAGAAGGTCCCCGCCACGGCGGGCTGCCTGATCGTCACCGACGGCGTGTTCAGCATGGGCGGCGACCTGGCGAAGCTGCCGGAGATCGTGAAGCTGGCGAAGCAGTACGGCGCGCGGGTCATGGTGGACGACGCCCACGGCCTGGGCGTGGTCGGCGAGGGCGGCCGGGGCACGGCGTCCCACTTCGGGCTGGAGGACGAGGTGGACCTCATCATGGGCACCTTCTCCAAGTCGCTGGCGTCGCTGGGCGGCTACCTGGTGGCCAAGGCCGAGGTGGTGGACTACGTGCGCCACAACTCCCGCCCGTTCATCTTCTCCGCGTCCATCCCGCCGGCCAGCGCGGCCATCGCCCTGGCGTCATTAAAGTACATCGAGGCCCACCCGGAGATCGTGACGCGGCTTGGCGACCTGTCGGCGTACATGCGCAGGGGCTTGAAGGCGCGCGGCATACCGATCATCGAGGCCGAGACGCCCATCATCCCCATCTACACCTACACCGCCGAGGCGACGTTCATCCGCGCCCGGCAGCTCTACGACGCGGGCGTGTACGTCAACCCCGTGCTGCCGCCCGCCACGCCGCCGGAGCTGTGCCTGCTGCGCACCAGCTATATGGCCTCGCTCAATGAAAAGCTGCTGGACGAGGCGCTGGACATCTTTGGGGAGGTGTTCTCTAAACCATTGACATGACCGGGTCGGAAGCGGTATAATTAGTCTAAGCTAATTATACCGCTTCTGACGGTCAAGGGGGGAACGACGGTGAACAGAAAGGACGAGATCAAGTCCGCCTACCGCGGATTGGGCAAGGCCCACAGCCTCTACGACGGCATGATGACGGGCACGACAGTGCTGGGCCGTGCGATCACGCGGTTCGTGTGGGGCATGAGCCGGGAGGACGCGCTGGAATACCAGGCGATGGCGTTCGAGCCGATCCCGGCGGGCTTCTCGGGGAAGCTCCTGGAGGTGCCGGTGGGGACGGGCGTGCTGTCCATGCCCATATGGAAGACGCTGCCGGACGCGGACATCACCTGCCTGGACTACTCCGAGAAGATGATGCAGTCGGCGCAGGCCCGGGCCGACGAGATGGGCATCCAAAACGTGAAGTTCAGGCAGGGCGACGTGGGCGCGCTGCCTTACGCGGACGAGAGCTTCGACGTGGTCCTGTCGCTCAACGGCTTCCACGCCTTCCCGGACAAGGAGGCCGCCTACCGGGAGACCTGGCGGGTGCTCAAGCCCGGCGGGACCTTCTGCGGCTGCTTCTACGTGAAGGGGTCGAACCTCCACACGGACAAGGTGATCCGCCGGTTCTACATCAAGTCCGGCTTCTTCACCGAGCCCTTCGAGACCATGGACACCCTGCAAAAGCGCCTTTCCGACATGTATGCCGCCGCCGAGGTGCGCGGCGTGCAGAGCATCGCCGTGTTTCGCTGCATCAAGTGACAGGACCCTAAAGAACGATCGCGGATGGGCGATCGGGTCACCCCTCCCGGCTGGTCCTGATGGCCTGGTCGAGGTCGCGGATGAGGTCGTCCGCGTGCTCGATGCCGGGGGAGAGCCTGATCAGGTTGTCCGAGATGCCTACCTTGAGCCGCAGGTCCCGGGGGATGGAGGCGTGGGTCATGGTGGAGGGATGGCACACCAGCGACTCCACCCCGCCCAGGCTCTCCGCCAGGAGGATGAGCTTCAGCGACTTGAAGAACGTCCGGAAGCTGTAATTATCCTTCAAGGTGAAGGAGATCATCGCGCCGCCGTTCTTCGCCTGTTTGCGGTTGACTGCGTAGCCCGGGTCGCTGGGCAGGCCGGGATAGTACACCCGCGCCACGGCGTCGTTGTCGGCCAGCCACGCGGCGATCTTTTCTGCGTTCTCCACGTGGCGGTCCATGCGCACGGCCAGCGTCTTGATGCCGCGGATGAGCAGGAAGGCGTCGAACGGCCCCAGCACGCCGCCCGCGGCGTTTTGCAGGAAGTAGAGCCGCTCGGCCAGCGCGTCGTCGTTCACGACCACCAGCCCCGCCACCAGGTCGCTGTGGCCGCCCAGGTACTTCGTGGCGCTGTGGATGACGATGTCCGCGCCCAGTTGAAGCGGCCTTTGCAGGTAGGGCGTCATGAACGTGTTGTCCACGATGGAGAGCGCGCCCCGGGCGTGGGCGATGTCGGACACCGCCGCGATGTCGGTGACCGTCATCAGCGGGTTGGCCGGGCTCTCGATCAGGACGGCCGCCACGTCGTCGGTGACGGCGGCCCTGAGCGCGTCGAGGTCGGAGGTGTCCACGATGCCGTAGCCCAGCCCGAACTGCTTGAACACCTTGTCCAGCACCCGGTAGGTGCCGCCGTAGACGTTGGAGGAGATGAGCACCCTGTCCCCGGACTTGAAGAGCTGCAATACCGTGGTGATCGCCGCCATGCCGGAGGCGAAGGCCAGGCCGTGCGCGCCGCCCTCCAATTCGGCGATCAGCGCCTCCAGCGCGGCGCGGGTGGGATTGCCGGTGCGGGAGTATTCCCATTTGGGGAAGGTCTCAAGATCGAACTGCTGATAGGTAGAGGTCTGGTAGATGGGCACGTTCACCGCGTGGGTGAGGGCGTCCCCGAACACGCCGCCGTGGATGAGCGCGGATTCGATCTTCTCATAGCGTTCCATATTATCGGTCGCTCCTTTCATCATAGCACAGAAAAAGCCCGCCGCCGGGTCTGTATGGGACCCCGGCAGCGGGCGATGCTTCGGCATGCGGGCTTCGCGTCAGCGCACGCCAACAGACCCTCTGCCGGGCCGGTGACAACAGCGCGCGAAGCGATCGTCCGTCATGTCCATGCTCCTTTATCCTATTTGTTTGATGGGTATTATACCGCGCCTGGGCCGGCCTGTCAAGCCCAAAAATATGAAATCAGGTTATAGGTTTTTCCTATCGAAGCGCATCGGTTTTGGGTATGGGCCAATTAACATAAAACCAATTGAATTTGTCGGAATATGGGGTATAATGTTTTCCAGCCAAACGAAATGGAGGAAAACGACATGAAAAAGATCATCGCCCTGCTGCTCGCGGCTTTGCTGCTGCTCGCCATCCCGGCGCTGGCGGAGCTGGATACGGAAAACCCGGTGCTCATCGGCTACGTGGGCGCGCTCTCCGGCGACATCGCCCTCTGGGGCCAGGCCGGCCTGAACGGCCTGGAGCTGACCGCCAAGCAGGTCAACGCGGAAGGCGGCATCCTGGGCCGCGAGGTCAAGATCATCGGTCTGGACGGCAAGGGCGTCTCCGACGACTCCGTGGCCGCCTACAAGAAGCTGGTGGAGGAATACGGCGTCGTGGCCGTGGTCGGCACCAACTTCTCGAGCTGCAACATCCCCATCGCCTCCGTGGCCGATGAATTGAAGGTCCCCGTGATCGCCACGGCCGCCTCCAACGAGCTGGTCACCGTGGACGCGGACGGCAACCTGCATCCCTACTCCTTCCGCCTGTGCTTCATCGACAGCTACATGGGCTACCTGGCGGGCAGCTACGCCTACAACGAGCTGGGCCTGCGCACCGCTGCGGTCATCGAGGACATCACCGACAGCTATTCCACCAGCGTGGGCGACTTCATGGTGGAGACCTTCACCGGCCTGGGCGGCGAGCTGGTGGCCTCCGAGGAGGCCCAGAACGGCGACAACGACTTCCGCGCCCAGCTCACCAAGATCGCGGCCAAGCAGCCGGACGTGCTGTTCGTGCCCTGGAACTATGAGAACGTCGCCCTGATCGCGCAGCAGGCCCGCGAGGTCGGCATCGACGCGGTGCTGTTCGGCGCGGACGGCTGGGACACCACCGAGCTGATCGAGCTGTCCAACGGCGCGCTGGAGGGGAGCTACTACGTCTCCCGCCCGGGCTTCAACCTGCCCGACGCCGCGGCCTACGGCGAGATCTACGCCGCCGAGTACAACGTGGCGCTGGAGACCGAGTGCCTGTACGGCAACGACGGCTTGAAGTGGATCCAGGCCGCCATCGAGGCCGCCGGGACCGACGATCCCACCGCCATCCGCGACCAGCTCGAGGCCACCGAGAGCTTCGACGGCCTGCTGGGCCACATGAGCATCGACCCCGCGAACCACAACCCCAGCCGCGATGCCGCCATCTTCCGGGTGGACGCCGAGGAAGTGACCTACGTGGGCATCTACGAGCCGTAAAACGTTTATACATAATGCGGCGTCTGAGGACGCCGCATTATGTATGAGAGTTAAGAGTTGAGAGTGAAGAGTGCAGATAGAGTTTGCCGCGCACAGAGGAAAGCGGGGATCCGACCTTCGTTACCGCGAAGCAGCGAACGGGCGATGAGGGCAGGCGCTATGCGCGGATGCGTCTCTGTGCACGGATGCCTGACACGATGCTCCTGCCGTTCCCAGGCATGCTAAATCTCCACTCTCAACTCTCCACTCTGAACTCTGAATAAGGAGCGTATCGCGCCATGAAAATTCTATTACAACAGCTTGTCATCGGCATCTCCATCGGCAGCATCTACGCGCTGATCGCCTCCGGGTACGCGCTGGTGTACAGCCTGCTGGATTTCTCGAACTGGGCCCACGGCGAGGTGTGCATGCTGGGGGCGTATTGCTGTTTCATGGCGGTCAAGGTGGCGGAGCTGCCTTTTTGGCTGTCCTGCGTGCTGGGCGTGGGCGGCGCGATGGTGGTGAGCCTGTTCAACGAGCGCTTCACCTACCGCCGCATCCGCAGCAAGGGCTCGCCCAACATGTTTTTGATGATCGCCGCCATGGGCCTGTCCACCACCTACCAGAACCTGGCCAACGTCATCTGGGGCGGCAAGTTCAAGCAGATGCCGAAGATATTCTCCGTGGGCTCGCTGAACGTGGGCGGCGTGTTCATCGGCACCACCGACCTGCTGTGCATGGCCCTGGCGCTGATCGTGCTGGCGTTTCTGCTGTTCATCATCGAACGCACCCGCTTCGGGCTGCACGTGCGGGCGGTGGCCTGCGCGGGGCGCACGGCGGGCCTGCTGGGCGTGCGCATCGACCGGGTGATCGCCATGGTGTTCATGCTGGCCGGTGGCCTGGCCGGTCTGGCGGGCATCCTCTACGGCATGAAGTACAACGTCTATCCCACGATGGGCAACGTGGGGCTCAAGGCCTTCGCGGCGTCGGTCATCGGCGGGCTGGGCAGCGTGCCGGGAGCCATCGCCGGGGCGGTGCTGCTGGGGCTCATCGAGACGCTGGCCTCGGGCTACATCAGCTCGGGCCTTCGGGACCTGATCGCGTTCTCGCTGCTCATCATCATCCTGCTGGTGCGCCCGTCGGGCCTGATGGGCGTGGACGTGCAGGAAAAGGCATAGGGAGGTGTCCGATATGTTGAATGCTTTCCAGGAGGGCGTGGTGGTCGTGGTGTGCGTCAACCTGATCGCCGTGCTGGGCATGTCGGTGCTGACCGGCTTCACGCGGCTGTTCTCCTTCGGCAACGCGGGCTTCATGTCCATCGGGGCCTACGCCGCCGCCATTTGCAGCGTGCAGTTCCATCTCCCCTTCCCGCTGGCGATAATCTGCGGCGCGTTCGTGGCGGGCCTCGTGGCGTGGCTGTTGGGGAGCCTGACGATACGGCTCCGGGGCGACTACTTCCTCATCAGCTGCCTGGGCTTCGGCGAGTGCGTGCGGGTGCTGTTCAACTACGCCCAGGGCGTCACCGGCGGGGCCAACGGCTATTCCGGCATCCCGTACCACACCACCGCGGCGGTGGCGTTCGGCTGCGCGGTGCTGGCGTTCGTGATCGCGTGGAACTTCATCCACTCCCGCTTCGGCCAGAGCCTGTCCGCCATCCGTGAAAATGAAGTGGCCGCCGCGGCCAACGGCATCGACGTGGTGCGCTGCAAGAAGCTGAGCTTCGTGTTCAGCGCCCTGTACGCGGGCTGGTCCGGCGGGCTGTACGCCCACTACCTGCGCCACATCACCCCGGCGCTGTTCAACCTGGGCAAGTCCAGCGAGCTCATCATCACCACGGTGCTGGGCGGGCTGGGCAGTTTGACGGGCAGCGTGCTGGGCACGCTGGTGGTGCAGCTCCTGCCCGAGATCTTCCGCGGCATGGCCGAATACCGCATGCTGTTCTACGGCGTGGCCGTGGTGCTGGTGATACTGGTGCGCCCGTCGGGCCTGTTCGGCTACCGGGAGTTCTCCATCACCGGCGTCATCCGCTTCCTGCGTCGGAAGCTGGGAGGGGAGGCGCGGGCCTGATGAGCGAGCTTTTGACCCTGTCCCACGTCAGCAAGGCCTTCGGCGGCGTCCAGGCCATCGACGATTTCAGCCTGTCGCTTCATGAGGGCGCCATCCACGGGCTGATCGGTCCCAACGGCGCGGGCAAGACCACCATCTTCAACACCATCACCGGCATCTACCGGCCGGACGGCGGGGAGATACGCTTCGACGGAAAGGTCATCACGGACATCTCCCCCCACGAGGCCGCGCGGCTGGGCATCGCCCGGACGTTCCAGAACATCCGACTGTTCGGCAACCTGTCGGTGGCGGAGAACGTGGAGATCGCGCGCAACATGCGCTCCACCTATTCGCTGCCCGACGCGCTGCTGCGCACGCCGCGGTTTCGCCGCGTCCGCCGGGAGACGGCGGCGCAGGCCCGGGACTACCTGGAGATCGTGGGCCTGTCCGACCGGGCCGGGGAGCGGGCGGACAGCCTGCCCTACGGCCACCAGCGCAAGCTGGAGATCGCCCGGGCCATGGCCACGGAGCCGAAGCTGCTGCTGCTGGACGAGCCCGCCGCGGGCATGAACGAGGAGGAGTCCGCCGAGCTGGTGGACTTCATCTTCCGCCTCCGGGAGCGCTTCAAGGTGACCGTGCTGCTGATCGAGCACCACATGGACGTGGTCGCCAGGCTGTGCGAGACGTGCACGGTCCTGAACTTCGGCAGAACGCTGGCCTCCGGCCCCATGGAGGCGATTCGCCGCGACCCCGAGGTCGTCGCGGCCTACCTGGGAGGTGACGAGGCGTGAGCGAGCTGTTGAACGTTTCAGGCATCAGCGCCTACTACGGCGGCATCCAGGCGCTTCGGGACGTGAGCCTGCGCATCGACGAGGGCGAGATCGTGTCCGTGCTGGGCGCCAACGGCGCGGGGAAATCCACGCTGCTGAAGTGCCTGTCCCGGGAGATGAAGGTCCGCCGGGGCGAGATACGCTTCGACGGCAAGCCGCTGCCCGCCAAGTCGTACAGCGTGGTGGAGGGCGGCACGGTGATCGTGCCCGAGGGACGGCAGATCTTCACCAAGCTGACGGTCTGGGAGAACCTCCAGATCGGCTGCTGCCTGCGCCGGGACCGGGACGGCATCGCCCGGGACCTGGAGCGGGTCTACGCCATGTTCCCCCGCCTAAAGGAGCGGGAGAAGCAGTACGGCGGGCTGCTGTCCGGCGGCGAGCAGCAGATGCTGGCCATCGCCCGGGGACTGATGGCGCGGCCGCGGCTGATGATGCTGGACGAGCCGAGCCTGGGCCTCGCGCCCATCATCGTCAGCCAGATCATGGGCATCCTCACGGAGATCAATAAAACCGGCACCACCATACTGCTGGTGGAGCAGAACGCCAGGAAGGCGCTGTCCATCTCCCATCGCGTGTACCTGATGAACGTGGGGCGCATCGTCCGCGAGGGCGACGCCCGGGAGTTGATGTCGGATGGGGCGCTGATGGAGGCGTATCTCGGCACTTGAAAGGAGGCTTGACCATGCGCGCGGCAGTCTGGCATGGTTACAAGGACATACGCATCGAGGACGCGCCCGTGCCCGTCCCGGCGGCGGGACAGGTGCGCGTCAGGGTGGACTGGGCCGGCATCTGCGGCACGGACCGCCACGAATACGAGGGGCCGAACTTCATCCCCGTGACGCGCCCGCACCGGCTCACCGGCAGGGTCGCGCCGCTGATACTGGGGCACGAATTCTCCGGCAGGATCTCCGCGCTGGGCGACGGGGTGACGGGCTGGCAGGTGGGCGACCGGGTGACGGCCAACGGCACGCTGTCCTGCGGCGTGTGCGAGGCCTGCCGGTCGGGGCGCTACAACGTCTGCCAAAAGCTGGGCTTTTTGGGCGTCAGCACCGACGGGGCCTTCGCCGACGAGGTGGTGGTGTCCGCCGAGCGGCTGTTCGCCATCCCGGACGGCGTCTCCCAGCGGGACGCGGTGCTCTGCGAGCCGCTGGCCTGCGGCATCCACGCCACGAACCTGCTGGGCGACCTGACGGGCAAGGACGCGGTCGTCCTGGGCCCCGGCATCATCGGCCTGTCGGCGTTCTTCGCCGCCAAGGCCGCGGGCGCGCGGCGCGTGCTGGTCACCGGGGTGGGGGAACACCGCAGGGCGCTCATCGAGCAACACGGCGGCGTCTACGTGGACACGGCTGAAGTGGACGCCGTGGAAGCCGTGGAGCGCTGGTCCGAGGGCAGGCTGGCCGACGTGGTCTACGAGTGCATCGGATTGCAGTCCACCCTGGACCAGGCCGTCCGCGCCACCAAGCCCGGCGGCAGGATCATGGTGATGGGCGTGTTCGGGAAGAAGCCCGTGGTGGACATGAACACGCTCCAGGAGGCCGAGCGCGTCATCATGACCAGCCAGGCCCACGTGGACGAGATCGCCACGGCGCTCGAGCGCCTGCGGTCCGGCGACATCGACGCCTCGGAGCTCATCACCCGGACGGTCACCCTCGACACCCTGGTGCAGGACGGCTTCGAGCACCTGATCGCCCACGGGCCGGAGCACATCAAGGTACTCATCCATATCAACGAGGAGGCATGAAAAAATGGACCTGATCCCAAGCTTTTCCGTCGATCATACGAAGATCGTCCCCGGCATCTTTGAAAGCCGGGTGGACCCCCTCGGCGACCAGCTCGCCACCACCTTCGACATCCGCATGAAGGTGCCCAACGCGGAGCCGGCCATCGCGCCCGCCGCCATGCACACCATCGAGCACGTCGTGGCCACCTACCTGCGCAACCATCCCTATTGGAAGGACCAGCTCATCTACTGGGGGCCGATGGGCTGCCTGACCGGGTTCTACATTATCGTCAAGGGCCACCCCGCCGCCGCCGAGATGTACCCCATCATATTGGAGGCCTTCAAGCACATGAGCGCCTTCGAGGGCGAGGTCCCCGGCGCGCAGCCGGAGAACTGCGGCAACTACCTGATGCACGACCTGCCGATGGCGCGATGGGAGGCCAGGAAGTACGTGGAATACCTCGAGACCGCCGACAAGTCGGTCATCTTTGAGTACCCCAGGACCGAGCGGCTCACCCTCGAGGGCGGGCAGGCGTTCTTCGATTCCTGAAAAAACAGCGGGCACCCGGGCAACAGGCGCGGAAGAACGCCGCCGATGGATTTAATACAAATACCCCTTGACATCGCCGGGGTGTCGTGCTATAATTTCACCAATTCAATACGGTAAACCGATGATGCGGAGATAAAGGCGGACATGCCTTCACAGAGAGCCTGCGGCGCTGAGAATCAGGCAAGAGACTATCCGTCAAATGGACCGCGGAGGGTGCGGTGAAATGTGTTTTCACAAAGTAGCTTGCGACGTGGGGGCATACGTCAGTTGCCGGGGATATGTATGTATCCCGCTAAGGGTGCGCCGCAGGGCGCGAAATCAAGGTGGCACCGCGGATAAGCGATTATTCGTCCTTGACAGGAGACATCTGTCAGGGGCGTTTTTTGTGCCCCGGCCAAAGGAGGAAATGCCGATGAACATCAAACCGAGCCTTGAGGACATTAGGCGCATCGCCCGGACGGGGGAATACCGGGTCGCGCCGGTGTACTGCGAACTGCTGTCGGACATCCTGACGCCCATCGAGTGCATGCGGATACTGAAAAAGGTGTCCAACCACTGCTACATGCTTGAATCGGTGGCGGAGCAGGAGAAGTGGGGCCGCTACACCTTCCTGGGCTACGACCCGAAGCTCGAGATCACCTGCATGGACGGGGTGTTGAAGGCGGGCAGCATCACGGTAAAGACCGACGACCCGTCCTCGGTGCTTCGGCAGATACTGGCCGAGCACAAGAGCCCGCGGCTCGAGGGCCTGCCCACGTTCACCGGCGGGCTGGTGGGCTACTTCGCCTACGACTACCTGGGGTACAGCGAGCCCAGCGTGCGGCGGCAGGTGAAGGACACCGAGGCGTTTAGGGACGTGGACCTGATGCTGTTCGACAAGGTCATCGCCTTCGACAACTTCAAGCAGAAGATCATACTGATCGTCAACATGCCGCTGGACGACCCGGACACCGGGTACAGCCGCGCGGTGCTGGAGCTGAAGCAGCTTCAGAAGCTGCTGACCGAGGGCGAGAAGAAGGCCGAGCCCGGCGGGCGCATGACCGGGCCGGTGGAGCCGCTGTTCGACCGGGACGAGTTCTGCGACATGGTGGAGCGGGCGAAGCGCTACATCCGGGAGGGCGACATCTTCCAGATCGTGCTGTCGAACCGGCTGTCCGCGCCCTTCGAGGGGAGCCTGCTGAACACCTACCGCATCCTGCGGACGCTGAACCCGTCGCCCTACATGTTCTACTTCTCGGGCACGGACGTGGAGGTGGCGGGCGCGTCGCCGGAGACGCTGGTGAAGCTGGAGGACGGCGTGGTGCACACCTTCCCGCTGGCGGGCACCCGGCCCCGGGGCGCGACGGAGGCCGAGGACAAGGCCCTCGAGGCCGACCTGCTCTCCGACGAGAAGGAATTGGCCGAGCACAACATGCTGGTGGACCTGGGCCGGAACGACCTTGGCAAGATCAGCAAATTCGGCACGGTGCAGGTGGAAAAGCTCCACTCCATCGAGCGCTTCTCCCACGTGATGCACATCGGCAGCACCGTGCGGGGCGAGATCCGGGACGACAAGGACGCGCTGGACGCCATCGAGGCGGTGCTTCCCGCGGGCACGCTGTCCGGGGCGCCGAAGATACGCGCCTGCCAGCTCATCGCCGAGCTGGAGAACAACAAGCGCGGCATCTACGGCGGCGCCATCGGCTACATCGACTTCACCGGCAACATGGACACCTGCATCGCCATCCGCATCGCCTACAAGAAGAACGGGCGGGTGTTCGTGCGAAGCGGCGCGGGCATCGTGGCGGACTCGGTGCCGAAGAAGGAGTACGAGGAGTGCATCAACAAGGCCCGGGCCGTGGTGCGGGCGCTGGAACAGGCGGGGGAGGGTGACCTATGATACTGCTCATCGACAACTACGACAGCTTTTCCTACAACCTGTACCAGCTCATCGGCGAGCTGGACCCGGACATCCGCGTCATAAGAAACGACGAAATGACGGTCCCGGAGATCGCCGCGCTGGAGCCGGACCACATCATACTGTCCCCCGGCCCGGGCAGGCCCGAGGACGCGGGCGTCATCATCGACGTGGTGAAGGAATTGGGGAACAGCATCCCCATCCTGGGCGTGTGTTTGGGCCACCAGGCCATCTGCGCCGCGTTCGGGGCCACCATCACCTACGCCAAGCGGCTCATGCACGGCAAGCAGTCGGAGGTCAGGTTCGACCCCGCGTGCCCCATGTTCAAGGGCTTGCCCGAGACCGCGCCGGTGGCCCGCTACCACTCGCTGGCCGCGGACGCCGACACCATCCCGGACTGCCTGAAGATCACCGCCCGGACGCTGGACGGCGAGGTCATGGCCGTGCAGCACGTCGATCGGCCCATCTTCGGCGTGCAGTTCCACCCGGAATCCATACTCACCCCCGACGGGCGGCAGATGCTCAAGAACTTCCTGGGCGTGTGGTGCGTGTGCGGGACAGTGCTGGGATAATATCGAGAAACAGGAGGTATCACCATGATCAAAGATGCTATCGTTAAAATAGTCAGCAAGGGCGACTTGTCCTATGATGAGGCTTATGCCGTGATGAACGAGATCATGTCCGGCGAGACGACCCCCACCCAGAACGCGGCCTTCCTGGCGGCGCTGTCCACCAAGAGCGCCCGGGCGGAGACCACCGACGAGATCGCGGGCTGCGCGGCGGCCATGCGCGACCACGCCACGAAGGTGGACACGGACTACGAGGTGTTCGAGATCGTGGGCACCGGCGGCGACAACGCCCACAGCTTCAACATCTCCACCACCTCCGCGCTGGTGGCCGCGGCCGGCGGCATGAAGGTGGCGAAGCACGGCAACCGCGCCGCGTCCTCCAAGTGCGGCACCGCGGACTGCCTGGAGGCGCTGGGCGTGAACATCCAGCAGAGCCCGGAGCTCTGCCGGACCCTCCTGGACGAGGTGGGCATGTGCTTCTTCTTCGCGCAGAAGTACCACGCCTCCATGAAGTACGTGGGCGCCATCCGCCGGGAGCTGGGCTTCCGCACGGTGTTCAACATCCTGGGCCCGCTGACCAACCCCGCCAGCCCGAAGCTGCAATTGCTGGGCGTGTATGACGAGTACCTGGTGGAGCCGTTGGCGCAGGTGCTCATCAGCCTGGGCGTGAAGCGGGGCATGGTGGTGTACGGCCGGGACAAGCTGGACGAGATCTCCATGAGCTCGGACACCGCCGTGTGCGAGTTCAAGGACGGCTGGTTCAAGAGCTACACCGTCGCGCCCGAGGACTTCGGCCTCGTCCGCTGCAATAAATCCGACCTGGTGGGCGGCGCGCCGGAGGAGAACGCGAAGATCACCCGCGCCATCCTGAACGGCGAGCGCGGCCCCAAGCGCGACGCGGTGCTGATGAACGCCGGCGCGGCGCTGGCCATCGGCGGCAAGGCGGCGGACCTCACGGCCGGCATCGCGCTGGCCGGAGAGCTGATCGACAGCGGCAGGGCGCTCAAGACCCTCGAGAAATTCATCGAGGTCAGCAACCGGGAGGCGCAGGCATGACCATACTCGACCGGCTGGCCGACCACGCCCGGGAGCGCGTCGCCGCGGCCAGGGCGGCGCGGCCCCTCGACGCGGTCCGGCGTGAAGCGCTGGCCTTGCCGAAGGGCAATTTCCTCTTTGAAAGAGCGCTCCGAAGGCCCGGGCTGTCCTTCATCTGCGAGTGCAAGAAGGCGTCGCCGTCCAAGGGGTTGATCGCGCCGGACTTTCCGTACTTGCAGATCGCGAGGGACTACGCCGCGGCGGGGGCCGACGCCATCTCCGTGCTGACGGAACCCAAGTGGTTTTTGGGCAGCGACGACTACCTCCGGGAGATCGCCGCGAACGTGAGCACGCCCTGCCTGCGGAAGGACTTCACCGTGGACGAGTACATGCTCTACGAGGCGAAGCTGCTGGGCGCGTCGGCGGCGCTGCTGATCTGCGCGATACTTGACAAAAGCCAGATCAGGGACTATATTGGACTGTGCGACGCCCTCGGCCTGTCCGCGCTGGTGGAGGCCCACGACGAGGCCGAGGTGGAGGCGGCGCTGGCGGCGGGGGCGCGGATCGTCGGCGTGAACAACCGCAATTTGAAGGACTTCACCGTGGACACCGGCAACAGCCGCCGCCTGCGGGCGCTGATCCCCGAGGGCGTGCTGTTCGTGTCCGAGAGCGGCGTGCGCGGCCCGGAGGACGTGCAGGTCGCCCGGGACATGGGCGCGGACGCGGTGCTGGTGGGGGAGGCGCTGATGCGCGCCCCGGACAAGGCCGCGCGGCTGCGGGAATTGAAGGGCGAGCTATGACGAGGATCAAGCTGTGCGGGCTCTCGCGGCCCCGGGACATCGAGGCGGCGAACCGGTTGAGGCCGGACTATGTGGGCTTCGTGTTCGCGGAGAAGAGCCGCCGATATGTCGCCCCCGAGAAAGCTGCCGAACTGAAAGCGCTCCTTGACGACGGCATACACGCCGTGGGCGTGTTCGTGAACGCGCCTGTGGAGTACGTCGCGGAGCTGCTTGAATCGAACGTGATCGACGTGGCCCAGCTCCATGGGCACGAGGACGACGCCTACATCCGCCGCCTGCGGGCGCTGACCGACAGGCCGATCATACAGGCGATACGGGTGGAGGATGAGAATGATTTACGCCGCGCCCATGCGAGCCTCGCGGACCACATACTGCTGGACAACGGCGCGGGCGGCACCGGCGCGGCCTTCGACTGGTCGCTGTTGGAGGGCTTCGACAGGCCCTACTTCCTGGCCGGGGGGCTGGGGCCGGACAACGTCGCGGAGGCCGTGCGGCGGCTCCATCCCTATGCGGTGGACGTGA
>JAFUWR010000164.1 GCA_017471125.1 Clostridia bacterium
CTCTTCTACAACAGGCACCGTATCCACCAGTCCCTCGGCTACCTCACCCCGGTTGACTTTGAGCAACTGTTCGCCGCTTGATCCACTTGCCAACCTTTTCGGCTGTCCGTGGTTTCGTTACCAGACCAGGAACAGGGGAACGACCTCTCCGTCATTTGCTGCGCAAATGCCACCTCCCCTGAAAGGGGAGGCAAGGGGGTCACGTACCCGTAGGGGCGCCGTTGCGGCGCCCGCTGGGGACCTCATCCGTCACGGCTACGCCGTGCCACCATTCCAAGGGCCTGCCGGCCCGTTCTCGCTGAAAACAGTCCACTGGACTGTTTTCCGGGCGCTCGAACCCCCATAGGGGAAGGCAAGAGGGTCACGATATGCAGGCGGCAGCCTTGGCGCCCCTTTCAGGGGAGCTGGCTGGCACGTAGTGCCAGACTGAGAGGTCGTTTCTCGCCGTAGGGGCGCTGCCCCCAGCGCCCGGGACACTGGGAGGATGTCACTTCTCCGCCGCCGTCAGCGCTTGATAGCGGCGCATGAGCTCCGCGACGCACATGCTCTCGGTGGTGCCCTTGACGGGGATGCCGTAGGCCTCCATGACCGCGCGGTCGTTTTGCTGGTGGGCTTTGCGCAGCTCCGGCGGCATGGTCAGCTCGTCGTAGAGGTCGGCGAGGCTGGCGTCCGGGTAGAGGGCGCGGGCGTCCAGTATCGCCTGCGCGGTCTGCTCGATCTTCTGCCGCTGCGCGTCCGTGGGCGTCGGCCAGGGGAAGTTGTTGTAGACGACCGTGTTTGAATAACTATAATCGCTCTTTAATCTTCCGCTGACAGTTCGTAGCCAAGCCATATGGACATTAGACGTCAAAATACCCAATTCATAAAGGGTGGCATTAGGCAACATAAATAGTTTATCACCGGGGATGATTATATGCGATAGATACTCCATAGGCACATATCTCCTGTTTTCAGAAGATACCTTTGGGATCGCCACATAATCGCTTTGACATTCGCGCACTTCATCGAAGAGCATGGGCGTTTCAGCTTTTCGGCGCGTGGCCTCCTTGGGGCTTGCCAATCGGTAATCGCGGACTTGCTCGATCCTTTTGAGCACGCTGGGACATCTTTTGATCGCAGCGGGGCTTGCGCCGACCAACCACAGGCAGAAGCGGGGCTTTCGGTCGATGAAGTCCTTGCCCATCATATACGGTCGGATAAAAGCCGCGGATTCAGGTTCTTTTGAAACGAGTGCTTCCTTCTCCGCTTCTGTCAGGATGAGGAATCCGCCTTCCGTGGGTTTTCCTCCGTTGAGCAGGGTCGAAACGTCGCAGATGGGCCGCTGCCTGGATTCAATAAAAACGTTCTCCGAGGCGATCAGATAGGATTGATATTCGCGGCTTCCTGCATTGAATCACCGGCAAAGAGCCTGCGAGCTTGGCTGTCGTCCGAAACGCTAAAGCCTATGATGACACAATGGACATGCGCCTTTAGGCTGGCTTCGCTGTCCCATCGGAAAGTCCGATAGGCGAAGTCGATGTGGATGCCGAAGCGATCGTACAGCGGCTTCCAGACGCCTGCGACCTGCTCGCCCTGCGTGATGCTGTTCGTGGACACGAAAGCGGCGCGGATGCGGGTGTTTTGCATCATCTGGGAAGCCTTGAAGTACCAGCCCGACACGTAATCTATCTTTCCGGCGGCCTTGTAGGGCTTGCCCTTTTCATCGACGTAAACGGACAATATGTCGTCCTTCTGCGCCTTGCTTTGCAGGGAGTAACCAACAAACGGCGGGTTGACTATTATCTGGAGTCTAAGCGCGAGAATCGCAGCAACACAAAGGATGGCCGTGTCTATGGTGTACAGTGCGTACATGATACCCGCGCCTCCTTCCATCGATTCTAATACAAATAATTGGGGCTCTGC
>JAFUWR010000165.1 GCA_017471125.1 Clostridia bacterium
AGCGGCAGCGCCAGCATGGCGAACGCCTGCATGCCGAAGTTGACGCCGAACAGGTGATACCCCCCGCCCTGCAGGCCCCACCAGGCCATGTAGCCTACGATCACCGGCAGGGACAGCCACCATTTCGTGATGAACAGGTAGAACAGGACCATCAGGAGGACGCCCTTCCACCCGTAGTCCACGTATTTAGTGAACCGCCATATGAACAGCGCGAGCGCCACCGTCAGCGTGAGCTGCTTCTCCCGTATCGTCCATATGACCATCACACCCAGCACCAGCGTCAGGAAGATGCTGGGGTGGCCCCAGCTCTGCACGTAGAAGTTCACCACCGCGCCGACCGGGTTGTCCTTGAAGGCGATGGCGTACATGGACGGGAAGGTGTGGTCCAGCGCCAGCGCGTAGAAGGGCTGGGAGATCAGCCCCACCAGCGCCAGCCGGGACAGGTACTTCACGTGGTCCTTGGTGTACACGCAGCCCGCCGCGATGCAGAAGGCGTAGATGGGAAAGGCCGTGCGGCCGATGATGCGCATCAGCGTGGAGTGGAACAGCATCTTGCCGGTGTGGTCGATGAGCATCGTCAGCATCGCGACCAGCTTGAGCAGATTGGTGTCGCTGTTCAGGTCCACGTGGCTGTACGCCAGCGGCCACTTCGCCTTGCTCTTGGTTGCGGACATATTACCTCCGGGTCAGGGTCATTGGTTCTTGAGCGCGTCGAAGGCCAGCAGCAGCCCGCCGGCCACGCCTGCGTCGTCGCCCAGGGCGGGCGGCACGATGTAGCGGGCGATGGACTCGGTCACGGCCCGGTGCGCCACGTAGCCGTTCAGCTTCTCCACCACCAGCCAGTGGATGTCCGCAAACAGGCTCCGATGGTGCATCACGCCGCCGCCCAGCACGATGCGCTCCGGGGACAGGAGCAGTATGGTGTTGACGCACATCTGCGCCAGGTATTCGGCCTCCAGCGCCCAGCCGGGGTGGTCGTCGGGCAGGTCTTCCGCCTTCATCCCCCACCGCTTTTCGATGGCCTTGCCGGACGCCAGCCCCTCGAGGCAGCCGTCGTGGTAGGCGCAGAAGCCCTTCGGCGCGGGGTCGGTCGGGTCGGGGCGCAGCAGCATGTGGCCCATCTCCGGGTGGACCAGGCCGTGCAGCAGCTTTCCCGTCACCATCGCGCCGCCGCCGATGCCGGTGCTGATGTTGTAGTAGACCAGGCTGTTCACGCCCACGCCCGCGCCCAGGTTGGCTTCAGCCAGCGCCGAGGCGTTCACGTCGGTGTCGATGCCCACGGGCACGTCCATGGCCTCCATCAGCGTCCTGCGCAGCGGGTAGTGCTCCCACCCCGCCTTGGGCGTGGTGGTGATGGTGCCGTAATCCGGGCTCTTCGGGTCCAGGTCCAGCGGGCCGAAGCTGCCGATGCCCAGCGCGTCCACACGCTTGCCGTGGAAGAAGCCGATGACGTCGGCGACGGTCTCCTCCGGCAGCCGCGTGGGGATGGCCCGGCGCTCGCTGACGCGGCCCCGCTCGTTGCCGATGGCGCATACCACCGCGGTACCGCCGGCCTTGATCGCTCCCAGGCGCATATTGGTGTCCCCCTCTTTTGACGGCCTGAAAAGAGGGCGGTCAGAGCCGCCCCCGTCCTTTGTGTCATTCGTCGTCGTCGAAAATGGTATCCTGGTCGGGCGATTCCGGGGACGCCAGCGGTAGCGTGATCAGGAACTCGGTGCCCTCGCCCAGCTTGGACTGCACCTCGATCTCTCCGCCCATGGACTTCACGATGTGCTTGACGATGGCGAGGCCCAGGCCCGTGCCGCCCATCTGCCGGGAGCGGCCCTTGTCCACCCGGTAGAAGCGCTCGAACAGCCGGGGCAGGTGCTCCTCGGCGATGCCGATGCCGGTGTCGGAGATGGTGACGTTGGCCTGGTTCTCGTCGGAGAACACCTGCACCGTCACCGACCCGCCGGGCTTGTTGTACTTGATGGCGTTCTCGGTCAGGTTGATGAGCAGCTGCTCCACCCGGTCGGGGTTGCCCATGATGTACACGGGCTTGTCGTTCAGGCGGTTGTTGATGGTCACCTGCTTGTCCGCGGCGTGGATGGACAGCATCTCGCAGACATCGTGGGCTTTCTTGTCCAGCCGGATGCGCTCGATGGCCACCTCGGTATCGCCGGATTCCAGCTTGCTGATGGAGAGGATGTCGTTGATGAGGCGGGTGAGCCGCTCGGTCTCCATCATGATGATGCGCAGGAACTTGTGCGCCATCTCGGGGTTGTCTATGGCTCCGGCGTCGAGGGTCTCCACGAAGCCCTGGATGCTGGTCAGCGGGGTCTTTAGCTCGTGGGACACGTTGGCGGCGAAGTCCGTGCGCACCTGCTCGAGCCTCCGAAGCTCGGTGATGTCCTCCACGATGGCCAGCGCGCCGACGATGCGGCCGTCCTGGCGCATGCAGGACACGTAGAGCCGCAGCGGCCGGTGCCCGCGGCCCACGGCGGTGCGGGCGGCGACCTCATTGGTGTAGACGCCGTCCTGGTGCATGGCCTCCTTGAACAGCTCGTCCAGCTTCACGTCCTTGGAGGCCTGGTTGATGTACATGCCCTCGGCGTTGCCCACGATGCCCAGCAGCTTCTTGGCGATGGACGTGACGAAGATGACCCGCAGCCCGTCGTCCACGGCGATGATGCCGTTCTGCATCTGGGACATGACCATGCTGAGCACATGGTTTCGGTTCCTCTGTCTGAATACGCGATCCTGTATCCTGGCGATGGTGGCGTTGTAGGCCTCGACCTCCGGGTCGTCCCGGGAGAAGCCCTCGATGCGCGCCTCGAAGTTGCCCTCGGAGAACTGGTCCAGCGCCCGCATGACGCTGTTCAGGTACCGCTCCCGGCGGCGCATGTAGATGAGCACCGTCAGGAAGGCGACCATCGCGAGGCCGAACACCGCGCCGAACAGCACCAGCGCGTGGCGCTCGGACACCACGGTCCAGACGCTGGCCTCCCGGGCCTCAAAGACCAAAAACGCGCCATCCTCGTAACGATAGATGGCGAACATTTCGACCTTCTTGTCGGCGCTCAGGTGCCGTCCCAGCACGACGGCGTCCGTCTGCGCGGCCTGCTTCTCCTCGTCGGTGAGCGCGGCGTGGATGCCGCCCTCCGGGTTGCTGTGGATCAGCTCGCCCGCGTCTGAATACAGGCCCGCCGCCGTCCGCTGCGTCGCCGTGAGGCCGTCCAGCAGGGCGATACGCTCCTCGGTATCGAAATCCCTGCTGATCGTCGATATGTTCGCGCAGAAGCTGTTGAGCGTGGCGCGAAGGTCGGCGTTTTCCTCATCGGCGAGCTGGGAGCAGTTATAGGAATACAACAGCGCCAGCGCCGCCAGGGAGATCAGGGTCACAATGAAAGCGACCCTTGACCTCATATGCGATTCTCCTGACGGTCGTTGAATTTATAGCCGACGCCGCGGATGGTCTCGATATAGTGCGCGTCGTCGCCCAGCTTCTGGCGGATGTGGCGGATGTGCACGTCAACGGTGCGGGTCTCGCCGTAGAACTCGTAGCCCCAGATGCGGTCCAGCAGGAAATCGCGGGTCAGCACCTTGCCGCGGCTCAGGACCAGCAGCTTCAAAAGCTCGAACTCCTTGAGGGTCAGGCTCAGCTTTTCGCCGTTGCGGAAGGCTTCATAGTTGCCGACGTCGATGGTCAGGCCGCCCACGTGGAGGATGCCCTCCTCCTCGTTCTGGGGCGCGGCGCGGCGCAGTAGGGCCTTCACGCGGGCGATCAGCTCGCGCACGGAGAAGGGCTTGGTGATGTAGTCGTCCGCGCCCAGCTCCAGGCCCAGGATCTTGTCCACCTCGTCGCCCTTGGCGGTCAGCATGATGATCGGGATATCGGCGGTCGTGGGCGCGCTCTTCAGGCGGCGGCAGACCTCCATGCCGTCGATGCCGGGCAGCATAATGTCCAGCAGTACCATCGCGGGACGCTCATGTGCGCAAACCACCAGCGCGTCTTCGCCTGTGGCAGCGGTAACGACGCGGTAGCCGGAGGCCTCCAAGTTGAATGAAAGCAGCTCGAGGATATGGGCTTCGTCGTCAACGGCCAGGATCAGTTCATTTGCCATGTGCGTGTCCTCTTTCCTTTTAGTTTTGTATTGGCATTATCTGTCGGCGGGGCCTCAGCCCTTTGACGTGTTCGCCTCGCCATCAGTTGTACCCGGGTCAAAGTCCATCAGCAGCTTGTTGAGCTCGTCGCGGAAGGACTGGATGTCGCGGAACTGGCGGTAGACCGACGCGAAGCGCACGTAGGCCACCTCGTCCAGGTCCTTGAGCCCGTCCATCACCAGCTCGCCGATCATCTTGCTGGTGATCTCGCTGTCCGCCTGGGCGTTCAGCTTCTGCTCGATGCTGCGGGTCAGCTCCTCGATCTTCTCGAGCGAAACCGGCCGCTTCTCGCAGGCCTTCACGATGCCCACGCGCAGCTTGTTGACGTCGAAGGTCTCCCGCGTCTGGTCCTTCTTGACGACCATCATCGGCACCAGGTCGATGCGCTCGTAGGTCGTGAAGCGCCGGCCGCACTTCTCACATTCCCGGCGGCGGCGAATGGTCGTGGCGTCCTCGCTCTGGCGGGAATCCACCACCCGGCTTTGCGTACATCCGCAATAGGCGCATTTCATCAGCATCTCACCTCTTGCATCCCTATTATACACAATTTGTTACGCAAAGTCCAGCCCTTTTTTTGATTTTCATCGCGGAAACCTAATGCGATCAGGCCTCGCAGCGCTCGCCCTCCACCTCCACCAGTATAACGTCGTCGCCGATGCGCCGGACCCGCCGCCAGTCGATGGCCCGGCCGTCCCGCGTCGGACGGATGAGGCTCAACAGTCCCCGCTTCCCCTCGGACACCACCAGCGCCTCCACGCAGGCCGTCTCGTTCAGGATCAGGTCGATGGGCTTGCCCAGGTTCCTGCCGTCCCGGATGTTGATGACGTCCTTTTCACGAAGCTCCGAAAAACTCACGCCGACCGCCTCCCCTTTTATCCATGTTATGGCGACGGGCGTCGTCGGGTGACGAATTTGGCGCGGGACGCGCGGTTTTCATCGACAAAAGCAACATTTCCGTCAAAAAGCGTCGACAGTCTGTCGAAAGCGCCGAAAGCCCTTGCGCCGCGGGGGTTTTGAAATGTGACAAAGTCCATATCGGGTCATATTCGCAGATCGCCCTGGGAGTTTTTGTCGAAAACTTTGTCGGATGTTTACATATAGCTCCCAAATCGTCGAAAAATTCGCCGCCGGTTTCGACACCGATTTCTTGAGAATGTCCCCCGGTTTCCGCTATCATGGTCGGGCGAGGTGATGGACATGAGCGTCGAGGCGTACTTCCTCTTGAACCAGCTTGCCGACTTCTCCCTGCTCGCGGCGGTCTCCCGGTCGCTGGGCTGCTTCCGCTTGAGGCGGGCGCTCATGGCCTCCGCGCTGGCCGCGCTCTACGCGGTGCTGGCCCGATTCGCGCCGACGCTTTCGGCTTGGCCGTGGCAGCTTGGCCTGCTGCCAATCGTGACCGCCCTGTGCGTGGGACGGACGACGCGGCTCACCGGCATGACGGCGGCGCTGTCCCTCGCCACCACCGCGATAGCGACCGGGGTCTGTTTTACATATCGGGGCGCGGTCGGTTTTGAGCCGCTGGTGCTTCTTCTGCCCTGGCTCCTGACCCTCGCCCCGCGCGTTCGCCGGGAGGCGCTGGCCGCCGTGCCCGCCACGGTGGAGGTGGCGAACCTGGGCCGCGTCCGCCGGTTCCCCGCCTGCGTGGACACCGGCAATCGCCTGACGGAGCCGTTCTCCGGCCAGCCGGTGCTGATCGCGAGCGAGGAATTGCTGGGGGACATGCTGCCCGACCGCGGCCTTCGCCGGGTGGCCTACGGCTCGGTGGGCGGCGGCGGCACGCTCCGATGCTTTCGCCCGGAGGCGCTTAAGATCATACGAAACGGGCGCCGCCAAAGGACGCCCGAGGCGTGGATCGCCGTCTATCCCGGCAGGCTCCCCGGCGCGTACCAGGCGCTGGCCCCGGCGGCGTTCCTGTTCAGTTGACACTATTGCAAGGAGGGATCACCCATGGCTATGTCTTCAGTCCGCCAATCCATATTCGGCATGATCGTGCAGATCCGCAGGGGCACCGTCTGCTACATCGGCGGGAGCGACCTCCTGCCCCCGCCCCTGTCCCGGGAGGAGGAGATCGAGCTGATGCGCAAGGCGCGGGGCGGCGACGGCGTCGCCCGGGCCACCATGATCGAGCGCAACCTGCGGCTGGTGGTGTACATCGCCCGGAAGTTCGAGAACACCGGCATCTCCATCGAGGACCTGATCTCCATCGGCACCATCGGGCTCATCAAGGCCGTGAATTCCTTCGACCCGGACAAGAACATCAAGCTGGCCACCTACGCCTCCCGGTGCATCGAGAACGAGATATTGATGGTCCTCAGAAAGACGAACCGACTTCGGTCGGAAGTGTCCTTCGACGAGCCATTGAACACCGACTGCGACGGCAACGAGCTGCTGCTTTCCGACATATTGGGCACGGAGCCCGACCTGGTGAGCCAGGAGCTCGACCAGTCCATCGAGCGGCAGATGCTCCACAACGCCATCGACACGCTCACCTCCAAGGAGAAGTACATCGTCGGCCTGCGCTATGGCCTCGGCGCGGACAAGGAGCACACGCAGAAGGAGGTGGCCGACCTGATGGGCATCTCCCAGAGCTACATATCCCGCATGGAGAAGCGCATCATCGGCAAGCTGCGGGAGGAGCTCCAAAAGCTGGCTTGAGCATGAAAAAACAGACCGACGTCGGTCTGTTTTTCTATTACATCTCCTTCTCCAGCTCCCGGGTCACCTCGTCCACGGACTTGTTGCGCATGCCCAGCGCGGTGGTGACGAAGGAGCCGACGATGAGCACCAGGTAGTACGTGATGAACCGCCAGGCCAAGAGGCCCGACAGCAGCAGCTTCCCCGGCAGCAGGGACTGGAAGTACAGGCTGAACACGCCCTCCTGGGCCCCGGACGCGCCGGGCAGCGGCGTATAGGCCGCGGAGGTGTACTGCATGCAGCCCATGGTGACGATCTTGTCATAGCCCACGGCAGACTGGCCGAGGCCGCGGTAGATGAAGTACATCACGCTCATCAGCAGGACGAGCCGCACGGCGGCGAAGCAGAACTGCCTGAATATCTCCGACCCGTCCGAGGCCAGGGTCCGCATGCCGCCGTAGAAGCCGTCCGCCACGCCGGAGAGCTGGGCCTGGAGCTTGTCCGGGTCGCCCAGCTTGAAGCGCCGCATGATGGGGCTGACCTTCGTCAGCAGGAAGCGTATGGGCCGCTGGTAGAAGGCGATCATCAGCGACAGGCTGACGATGACGGCGTTGATGATGAAGCCGATGATGAGAAACGGCAGGTTCGCCCCGATCTGGGCCTGTATGAAGTCCCGGTGGATGGCGTAGAGCACCACGTCGGCGATCAGCAGCGTGAGCTGGAAGCAGTGGAAGTGGATGGTCAGCGCGGCGGTGGCGTCCCCCAGCGGCGTGCGGCAGCGGTGGAACTGGTAGACCTGCATGGGCTGGCCCCCGGACGCGCCGGGCGTGATGAAGGAGTAGAACTCGCCCAGCACGCTGATGGCGTACAGCCGCTTGAACGGCAAAGTATGCCCGAGCTTTTTGAGCGCCGACCGGCAGCTCAGCGCCTGCATCAGTATGCCGCCGAAGGTGCACATCACGCCGGCCAGCACGTAGATAGGCGGGATGCTCAGCATCGCCCGCATGGAGGCGGGGAAATCGCCGCTGCGGATGCCCACGAACAGCACCACCGCCAGGGTCAGCACGATCAGTCCGATATAGAAATACTTTTTCAAATCCTGCTTCATTGACACCCTCTATTAATATTTTTTTGGAGATCCGAGCGCCGCGGCAGCGTGGACGGCGATGAGGTTTCCCATCGCGGCCTCGTCGGCGACGAACCGGGGGCTGTGGATGGGCCACACCGCGCCGATATCGGGGTTGCGCACGCCGATCTTGTAGAACGCGCCGGGGACGGCCTGGGTGAAATAGCCGAAGTCCTCGGTGGCCATGGTCGGCTCCGTCAGCACGGCGACCTTCTCCGCGCCCAGCGTCCTCCGGGCGGTTTCGGCGATATATCCCACCATGCCGTCGTCGTTGACCACGCCGGGGTAGCTCTCGCGCATGACGATCTCGGCCTTCGCGCCCATCGCCTTGCAGACGCCCTCGACGGTGTCGGTGAACAGCCCCTTGACCTTCTGCCGCGTCTCCGGGCCGAGGGTGCGGATGATGCCCTCCAGGGCGCAGGTCTCCGCGATGGCATTCAGCTGGTTCCCCCCGTGGAAGGTCCCCACGGAGACGACTGCGGCGTCGGTGGGCGCGACCCGGCGGCTGACGATCTGCTGGAGCGCTGTCACCACCTGCGCGCCGATGGCGATGGCGTCGATGCCCTCGCTGGGCGACGCGCCGTGGCAGCCCTCGCCGCGGACGACCACCTTGAAGATGTCCGAGGCGGCGTACATCTTGCCGTACTTGACGCCGATGGTCCCCGCGGGCAGGTCCGGGTCCACGTGCGCCCCGAACACGGCGTCCACGCCATCGAGGCAGCCCGCCTCGAGCATCCGCTTCGCGCCGCCGTCGCCCTCCTCGTCGGGCTGGAAAAGCAGCTTCACCGCGCCGCGCAGCTCGTCCCGGCAGCGGCTCAGCACCATCGCCGCGCCCAGCAGCCCTGCCGTATGGAAGTCGTGGCCGCAGGCGTGCATCACGCCGGGGACCTCGCTCGCAAAGGGCAGGCCCGTCGCCTCGTCGATGCGCAGGGCGTCCATGTCCGCCCGGAGCGCCACGGTCGGCCCGGGCAGCGCGCCCTTGAGCGTGCCCGCCACGGCAGTGCCCACGGGCCGCTCGACCGCCCAGCCCAGCGACTCAAGCGTCTTCACGACCAGCGCCGAGGTCTTGTGCTCCTGGTTGCCCATCTCGGGATGCCGATGGATCGCCCGGCGCAGCGCGACGGCCTTCTCCGCGGCCTCGCCCGACAGGCGCAAGATTTCGTTCATGCTCGCTCCCCCTCGCGTTTGCTGTCCAACAGCATACCGCATTTTCGCCCCGTTGTAAACCGCAGGAATGAAAAACATTTCCATCTTTACAAAGGGCGCGGCTTGGGGTATAATTGAATCGAACATATGTTTCAGGAGGTGTGAGGGATGGGCTTGAGATTGGACGGCTTCGGCATATTCGTCCGAGACATGGGGACGATGGTCCGCTTCTACCGGGACGTGCTGGGTTTTGAGATCAGGGAGGACGACGAGACGGAGAACGTGTACCTCGAGAAGGACGGTACGCTGTTCATGCTGTACCGCCGGACGGACTTCGAGGCCATGACAAGTCGCGGCTACAACTATGCCGACGGCGTGCAGGGGCACTATGAGGTGGCGCTGAGCGCGGCGGACTTCGATGACGTGGACGCGGAGTACGCCCGCATCACGCGCCTCGGCGGTCAGCCGGTCATGCCGCCCAGGACCATGCCCTGGGGCCAGCGCATCTGCTACGTGGCCGACCCGGAGGGCAACCTGATCGAGATCGGCGCGTTCAAGGCGAAGGGAGGCGCGGACGATGGGAACACGTGAGCTGTCGGACTATGTGATGGACCAGCTTCGGGACGTGCCTGGCGTCAGCCGCAGGGCCATGATGGGCGGCTGGATATTCTACATCCACGGGCGCATCTTCGGCGGCATCTACGAGCCGGGGGTGATGGTCAAGCCGACGCCCGCCAGCCGCCGCGCCCTGCCCGACGCGGAGCCGCTGCCGCCCTACGAGGGCGCGAAGGACATGCTCCCGGCGACGAACCTGGACGACCGGGCGGCGTTTTCGGAGATGGTCAGGGCGATGTACGACGAGCTGCCGGACCCCAAGCCGAGGAGGCGAAAGCATGGCGTTTGATTACAAGAAGGAATACAAGGAATACTATTTGCCCGCCGCTGCGCCGTCCGTCGTGGACGTTCCCGAGATGCGCTATGTGGCCGTGCGCGGGGTCGGCGATCCCAACGCGCCCGACGGCAACTACAAGCGCGCCGTGGAGGTGCTGTATGCCGTGGCCTACACGATCAAGATGAGCAAGAAGGGCGACCGCCGCATCGACGGGTACTTCGACTTCGTGGTACCGCCGCTGGAGGGCTTCTGGCAGGTCCCCGACGGGGGCGACTTCGACTACGCCGACAAGACGGCGCTTCGGTGGATCGCCTGCATACGCCTGCCGGACTTCGTGGGCCGTGCGGATTTCGACTGGGCTGTCGAAACGGCGGCAAACAAGAAGAAGCTGGATTGCTCTAAAGCTGAGTACCTCGCCGTCAGGGAAGGGCTGTGCGTCCAGATCCTGCACACGGGCAGCTACGACGACGAGCCCGCCTCCGTCGCCCGCATGCGGGGATCCATCGCGGAGCAGGGCTATGTTGAGGACATGAGCGACACGCGACTGCACCATGAGATATATCTGTCCGACCCGAGGAAAACCGCGACGGAAAAGTTGAGAACGGTCATCAGGCACCCTGTCAGAAGGATATGAATGGAGGTTCAATATGTCAGGACTGATGGATGACAGGCAAAAGCGCTTGGACATCGCTGAAGCTCTGTTTGGCATCCTGCCCCAAACCATGACGCTGGAGGAAGCTTTGGAGCGCCGTGAGCATGATATGGCGGGCGCTGAGGGCAGCGCCCCTACCGACGGCTGTGACACGCAGGTACGACGCCCGTGAAAAACCCCACTACGGATCGAAATACAACTCTACGCAATCGTAGGGGCGGCGTTGCGCCGCCCGCCGGGTACAACGCTGCGATATGTACTCGGGCGGGCGCCGAAACGGCGCCCCTACGACTGTTATATACAGTCCTATTTATTCATTATTTCTCCACAAGCTGCGTCAGCAGGGTGTTGGAGCGCTTCAAAAACTCCACCATCCTGTCGGCGACCAGGGGCTGGCGGGCCATCTCGGCGAGGTCGGCCACCTGCGCGGACACAGCCTGGGTGCGCTCGTCATCCTCCGCGCCCTCGAGCCACTTGACCAGCGGGTGCTTCTCGTTGAGCACGAGGGTGCGCTTCTCGGGAAGCTCCATCCCGGTGCGGCCGAACCGCGAGGACATCTCGGTGAAGCGGCGGCTCTGCTCGTCCACGGTGATCATGGCGATCATGCCGTCGTCCTTGAAGGCCTTGAGCTGCACGTCCACGGTGTCGTCCCCCATCGCCTTGCGGAACACGCCCTCCAGCTTGAGCCGGGCGGTCTCGTCGGTCTCGCCGGACTCGGTGAGGCTGTCGGCGGCGGCGTCCACGCGCTTGAAGCTGATCTTCTGGTCGCCGCCGGAGAACTCCAGGTGGCTGATGAAGTCGTCGTCGATCAGCGTGTTCAGCAGTATGACGTCCTTGTCCTGGTCGGTGTAGAGCTTGATCATCTGGGCCTGCCGCTTGTCATCGGAGGCGTAGTAGACGGTCTTTTCCTCGTCGTCCGGGCAGTTGCGGTTGACGTACTCGTCCAGGGTCACGTATTCGCCGCCGGTGGTCTTGTAGATCAGCGCGGGCTTCACCCGGTCGTAGAACTTCTGGTCGCGGATGCAGCCGTACTTGACGAACATGTGGATGTCGTCCCAGTACTTCTGGTAGTCGTCGCGCCTGGTGTTGAACTCGCTGACCAGCCGGTCGGCCACCTTGCGGGTGATGTAGGCGGCCATCTTCTTGACGTAGCCGTCGTTTTGCAGGAAGGAACGGGACACGTTCAGCGGCAGGTCCGGGCAGTCGATGACGCCCTTCAACAGCATCAGGAACTCCGGGATGACCTCCTTGATGTTGTCCGCCACGAACACCTGGTTGTTGTAAAGCTTGATGACGCCCTCGGAGGCGGTGAACTCGTTCTTGATCTTCGGGAAGTACAGTATGCCCTTCAGATTGAAGGGATACTCGGCGTTCAGGTGGATCCAGAACAGCGGGTCCTCGA
>JAFUWR010000166.1 GCA_017471125.1 Clostridia bacterium
ACGCGGTGGAGCTGAACTTCTCCTGCCCCAACATGGCCGAGGGCGGCCTGGGGTCGGACATCGGGCAGGTGCCCGAGCTGGTGGAGCGCTTCACCGCCGCCGCCAAGCGAGCCTGTACCATCCCCGTGCTGGCGAAGCTGACGCCCAACGTGGCCAACATGAGCCCCGCCGCCGAGGCCGCCAAGCGCGGCGGCGCGGACGGCATCGCCGCCATCAACACCATCAAGTCGGTGGTGGGCGTGAATTTGCACACCTTCGTGTCCGCGCCCGCCGTGCACGGGCAGAGCGCCGTGGGCGGGTACAGCGGCAACGCCGTGAAGCCCATCGCGCTGCGGTTCATCGCGGAGCTGGGGCAGAACCCAGCCCTTGCGGGGATGCACCTTTCCGCCATGGGCGGCGTGGAGACCTGGCAGGACGCGCTGGAGTTCATACTGCTGGGCGGGGGAAGCATACAGGTGACCACCGCCGTGATGCAGTACGGCTATCGGATCATCGACGACCTGAAGGCGGGGCTGGACCTGTACCTCGCCGAGAAGGGGTTCGCCAGCGTCAAGGAGGCCGTGGGCCTCGGGCTGGATTCGCTGAGCGGCACCACCGACGCGCTGGAGCGGGACACGGTGATCTTCCCCAAATTCCATCGGGAGCGGTGCGTCGGCTGCGGGCGCTGCGCCGTCTCCTGCGCCGACGGCGGGCACCAGGCCATACGGCTGAACGACGCGCGGCGGCCCGTGCTCAACGGGAAGCGGTGCGTGGGCTGTCACCTGTGCGTGCTGGTCTGTCCCCAGCGGGCGATCACCCCCGGCAGGAAGCGCGTCACGGGCGGGCCACACGGTCCAGGCGCTCGTGGGTGACGAACATCACGAATAAGAGCAGGAGCAGGTACGCGGGCAGCAGGCTGACCGATATGGCGTTGGCGATGAGGCCGAACAGCGGCGGCATGAGGCAGGTGCCCAGGTAGGCGCTGGCCATCTGCACGCCGATGATGGCCTGGGACCTGTCCGCCCCGAAGTGGGCCGGGGTGGAGTGGATGATGGAGGGGTAGATGGGCGCGCAGCCCAGCCCCACCAGCACGAAGCCCGCCATCGCGGGGTATTTGCCCAGGGGGAGGAGCAGCAGGACGAGGCCGAATAACAGGATGCCCTGGCCGATGCGGACCATCTGGGCGTCGTTGAATTTGAACGTGGCGAAGCCGCTGACGGCGCGGCCCGCGGTGATGCCCAGGTAGAACAGGCTCGCCAGGGTGGCGGCCTGCTCCGCGGTGACGCCCCAGCGCAGGGTCAGGTAGGTGGCCGCCCACAGCCCCGCGGTCTGCTCCACGGCGCAGTAGCAGAAGAAGCTCAGCATGACCGCCTTGGCCCCGGGGATGGCGACGATCTCACGAAGGGACAGCGCCCGGCCCGTGCCGCCGCCCGCGCTCTCGGCGGCGCGGTTTTTCCACAGCGGCAGGCTCAGCACCAGGATGGCGGTCAGCACGATCTGCATCAGCGCGATGACACGGTAGCCGCCGTTCCAGTTCATGCCGCCCGCGATGGCCCAGCCCATGATGGCCGGGCCCACGGACGCGCCCACGCCCCAGAAGCAGTGGAGCCAGCTCATGTGGCGGCTGGCGTAGTGGAGCGCCACGTAGTTGTTCAGCGCCGCGTCCACGCTGCCCGCGCCCAGGCCGTAGGGCACCGCCCAGATGAGCAGCATCCAGTAGGCGTGGGAGATGGAGAAGCCGTAGAGGGCCAGGGCCGTGGTGCCCACGCTGAGGGCGGTGACCCTGCCCGCGCCGAGCTTGCGGGTCAGCCGGTCGCTGAACAGGCTGGACACGATGGTGCCCCCGGCGATGATCATGGACACCGCGCCCGCGTAGGAGATCGGCACGCCGAACTCTAAGTGCATGGTCGGCCACGCCGCGCCCAGCAGGGAGTCCGGCAGGCCCAGGGAGATGAAGGCCAGGTAGATGATGACGATGAGAAGGTGGGTCATGGTGAAGCGTTTCCTTTCGATGCGGCGTCGGCGCGCCGGGATGATGATATGATTATAGCATCAAAAACGGGAAACGATTAGGAGCAAACCGGCGGTTTCTTGGTAGGATACCGTCAGAAATGGGGATGGGATATGCTGTCTGCATGTGGGACCACGGTGGACGGGCGGAACCGGGAGCAGCTTCGGCACGGCACGACGGCCTTCCCGCTGGCCTGCTATGACGACGACCTCGTCCGGGAGGCGGTGCCGTGGCACTGGCACGACGAGCTGGAGGCGGCGGTGGTGGCCGAGGGGGTCGTCCGCGTGGTCATCGGCGGCGAGCAGTTCGACGCGGCGGCGGGGGAGGGCTTCTTCGTCAACGCGGGCGCGCTGCACAGCTGCAACGCGGTGACCGGGGACCGGTGCCGGGTGCACTCGCTGGTGTTCCACCCGCGGCTGGTGGGCGGCGGCGCGGAGAGCGTGTTCCACCAGAAGTATGTGTCGCCCGTCGTCGAGAACCGGGGCTTCGAGGGCATGCGGCTCACGCGGGACGCGGACTGGCAGGGCGAGATGCTGGACGCCGTCGCGGCGGCGTGGCGGGCCTGCGCCGGGGAAGCGCCGCGCTTTGAGCTGACGGCGCGGCATCGGCTGTCCGAGGCGCTGGCGGCGCTGTGCGCCCATATGACCGCCCTGCCCGGGGAGCGCTCCCCCAAGGCGCTGCGGGACGGCGAGCGCATCAAGGCCATGCTGCGGTTCGTCATGGACAACTACGGCGAGCCCATCGACACCGCCGCCATCGCTCGCAGCGCCGCCGTCAGCGAGAGCGAGTGCCTGCGGTGCTTCAAGGCCGCCATCGGCAGCACGCCCATACGGTTCCTGCGGGAGTACCGGGTGGAGCAGGCCGCGGCGCAGCTCAAAGCGGGCGGCGCTGCCATTGCCGACATCGCCGCCCGCTGCGGGTTCCAGGATGTGAGTTATTTTACCCGGACCTTCCGGGAGCTGATGGGCGTCACGCCCCGGGCCTACCGGGAAGGGCGGTGACTATTCCAAATCGCCCTTGGCCTTCAGCACGCCCAGTATGGCCTCGGCCGCGCCCTCGTAGCCCAGCGCCGAGGTGTTCAGCATCAGGTCGTAGTTCTTCGGGTCGCCCCAGACCTTGTCCGTGAAGAAGCGGTTGTAGTTCTTGCGCTGGCTGTCCCGGCGCTTGATGTACGCCTCGATGCGGCCGGCCTCCACGCCGTCCACCGTCCGGGCGCGCTCCACACGGTCCTCCATGCGGCTGGCGTACACGAAGGCGTGCACGAAGGGCACGTGGGCCTCCGTGGCCAGGATCTGCGCCGTGCAGCGGCCCAAAAAGATGCAGGGCTTCTTTGCCACCAACTGCTGCACCAGCCGGGACTGGGCCGAGTAGACCTGGAAGGGCGCGTCGTTGACCAGGTTGCCGTAGTCCGAGGAGCGCACCATCGTCAGGTCGTGCAGCACGCTGCCCACGCCCTTTTCGTCGTAGCTTTGCAGCGTAGCGAGGTTGATGCCGTATTCCTCGCCCGCCATCACCAGCAGGTTGCCGTCGTAAAATTCGATGCCCAGCCGCTCCGACAGGATGCGGGCCACCTCCCGGCCGCCGCTGCCGTATTCGCGGTCTATCACGATGCTGTTCTTCATTCCGTTCGTCCCTCCCGTTCCGCGTGATTTTTTTCTCTCAATACTATTATACACAATCTTAACGGAAGTGGCAAGGGTTTTTTTGAGGGTTAGGGAGTAGGCAGTAGGGAGTAGGGAGTAGGGGTTACGGCGATATGTAGGGGCGCTGCCCCAACGCCCGGAGGGAACAGGGAACAGGCAACAGGGAACAGGAATACCCGTAGGGGCGCCGTTGCGGCGCCCGCCGGGGACCTCATCCGACCTCGCTACGCTCGGCCACCTTCCCCAAAGGGGAAGGCTTGGCACCCCGACATCGGGGATCGTTTATGCGTCTGAAACTGGATTGTCGGTCAGGGTTGACTTTTCCATCCATCCGGGGCATAATGGATGGCAGGAAAGAACGGAGGGATGAACGATGCGAGCATACGAACGATTCATGAAGTACATCCAATACGAGACGGCGTCGGACGAGCGCCGCGAGGGGAGCCCGAGCACGCCGGGGCAGCTGGTGCTGTCGCGGGCGCTGGTGGAGGAGATGCTGGCGCTGGGCATCGCGGACGCGCGGCTGGACGCGCACGGCTACGTGTACGGCAGCATCCCGGCCAACGCCGAGGGCCTGCCCGCCATCGGCATGATCGCCCACGTGGACGTGTCGGACGCCGCGCCCTGCGGGCCGATGCACGCGCGGATCGTGGAGCACTACGACGGCGGGCCGGTGACGCTGGAGAGCGGGGACGTGCTGGACCCGGCGGTGTTCCCGGACGTGGCCGGGGCGAAGGGCAAGTCGCTGATCGTCACCGACGGGCGCACGCTGCTGGGCGCGGACGACAAGGCCGGCGTGGCGGAGATCATGACCGCCTGCGAGAAAATACTGGCCGACCCGTCGCTCAAGCACGGGAAAATTTGTATCAGCTTCACGCCGGACGAGGAGATCGGCCGGGGCGCGGACCTGTTCGACGTCAAGGCGTTCGGCGCAGACTTCGCCTACACCGTGGACGGCGGCGTGCCGGGGGAGATCGCCTTCGAGAACTTCAACGCCGCCTCGGGCCGGGTGACGGTGCACGGCGTCAGCGTCCATCCCGGCGACGCCAAGAACAAGATGAAGAACGCCAACCTGATCGCCATGGAGTTCGCCGCGCTGCTGCCGCCCGCCGAGCGCCCGGAGCACACCGAGGGCTACGAGGGCTTCTTCCACCTGAGCGACATGGAGGGCACCGAGGAGCGGGCGCGTCTCAATTACATCATCCGCGACCACGACCGGGTGCGGTTCGAGGCTCGGAAGGAGCAGTTCCAGGACATCGCCGCCTACCTGAACGGCAAGTACGGCGCGGGCACCGTGGACGCGGACGTGGCCGACAGCTACTACAACATGCGGGAGATGATCGAGGGGCGCATGGACATCATCACCCGGGCCGAGCGGGCCTACCGGGCCGTGGGCGTCGAGCCCTATCACGAGCCCATCCGCGGCGGCACCGACGGGTCGAGGCTGTCCTTCATGGGACTGCCCTGCCCGAACCTTGCCACCGGCGGCATGAACTTCCACGGCCGGTTCGAGTGCGTCCCCGTGGAGGACATGGACGTGATGACGGAGGTCATCGTCAAGATACTGTGCGAAGCGTGAAATAACAGGGCGTCGATCCCGCGGGATCGGCGCCCTGTCCTATCATTCCTTGCTGACGGGCGGCTCCTTGCGCCGGTAGAGCTTGCGCTCCAGCGACCAGATGCGCTCGGTGAAGCCTCCGGGCGGGGCGTTTTTGAGCTCGCGGTTCATCTCGAACATGCGGGCGTCCAGCAGGTCGAGCACGTGGAGCACCTCGGCCTCGGGGAACATGGGCGGCTTGGGGCTGCCGAATTCGGGCAGGTCGTGGTGGGAGAGGATCATGTGCTCCAGCATCATCAATAGCTCCCCGCGCACCTTGAGCGCCTTGCCGCAGCGATCCAGCTCCGCCACGCCCTGGACCAGGTGGCCGATGAGCATGCCCTGGGCGGTGTAGTCGGACACCACGCCGATCTCGTCGGCGTCCATCTCGGTGATCTTGCACAGGTCGTGCAGTATGACGCCCGCCGCCAGCAGGTCCGCGTCCAGGTCGGGGTAGATCTCGCAGATGGCCGCGGCGGCGCGGAGCATGGTGCTGGTGTGGTGCAATAGGCCCGCCCGTTCCGCGTGGTGCAGCTTTGACGCCGCCGGGTAGTAGGTCAGCTTGTCGCCGCACTCCTCCAGGCGCATCAGCACCAGGTCCTTAAGCTCCCGGTCCGCGAAGGCGTCCACCCGGTTCAGGATGTAGTCCAGCATCTCGCCCGCGGGCCGCGGCGCGCAGGGGGCCAGGACGCCCATGTCCACGTCGTCCTGCTCCGTGATGGCGCGAAGCTTGTCCACACGCAATTGGGGACGGCCATTGTACTCCAGCATCATGCCCCGCAGGCGGATCACCGCCGCCGCGGGCGGCGGCGGGGTCAGGCCGTCCCACATCTTCGCGTTCACCTCCGCGGAGATGTCGCACAGCGTCATGTCCAGATACTTGCCCCCGTTGGAGCTGGTGCGCTGCTGCGCCTGTCGGACCAGCAGGTAGCCGTCGAATACCTGCCCCTTTATCATGCTGCCGAGCTGCGGCTGTTCCTTCATCAATATCGCTCCCGTTCGTCGTAGTTGCCGTTTATTATATTCTACCACATGACGAGAGGTTTCGCAACCGGGTCCAAAGGACTGCACGCCTCCTTTTGTTCAGTTTCACTAAACTTTTGGGCGCATGATTTGACTACACATATTTTTAACCGGATTCGGGGCCGGGAGCTATTGACAGCGGGGGCAAAAGGTGGTTTAATATAATCCACCTGAAAGTTTAGTAATCTTAAACACGGCGCGGACGGGCCGGGGGGCCGGAGGTGGAAGGCGTGAAGATCGGCGACAAATTGCGGCGGCTGCGGTTACAGCGGGGGCTGACGCAGGAGGAGCTGGCGGATCGGTGCGAGCTGTCCAAGAGCTTTATCTCCCTGCTGGAGCGGGACCTGACCTCCCCGTCGCTGGACACGCTGTCCGACCTGCTGGAGACCCTGGGCAGCGACCTGCCCACCTTCTTCGCCAAGGCCGACGAGAAGCTGGTGTTCGGCGCGGAGGACATCTTCGTCAAGGAGGACCCGGAGGGCTTGAAGGGCATGATCAAGTGGCTCATCCCCTCGGCCCAGAAGAACCAGATGGAGCCCATACTGGTGGAGATGGCCCCCGGCGGCATGACCGACGAGGACGACCCCCACGAGGGCGAGGAGTTCGGCTACGTGCTCGCGGGCACCCTCCGCATCGTGCTGGGCGACAGGACCGAGCGCGTGCGCAAGGACGAGAGCTTCTATTTCCGCCCCACCGCCCCCCATAAGCTGGTCAACGCCGGCAAGGGCGTCTGCCGGGTGCTGTGGGTATCGAGCCCGCCGAGCTTTTGAGAGTGGAGTGTGGAGTCAATGATAGATGATACCAAGCTGATCGAGATCAAGGGCGTCTCAAAGAGCTTCGGCGAAACGCAGGTGCTGCACGACATCGACCTGTACATCCGCAAGCGGGAGTTCGTGACGCTGCTGGGGCCGTCGGGCTGCGGCAAGACCACCCTTCTGCGCATCCTGGGCGGGTTCGAGATGCCCACCACGGGCGAGGTGCTGTTCGAGGGGAAGGACATGACGGGCATACCGCCCTACAAGCGCCGCATCAACACGGTGTTCCAGAAGTACGCGCTGTTCAACCACCTGAACGTGTTCGACAACATCGCCTTCGGCCTGAACCTCAAGACGCCGGAGCAGATGGGCTGCAAGAGCCGCCAGGAGATGAAGCAGGAGATCGAGCGGCGGGTGAACCGCATGCTCAAGCTGGTGAAGATGGAGGGCTACGAGAAGCGCCACACCAACGCCCTGTCCGGCGGCCAGCAGCAGCGCATCGCCATCGCCCGGGCGCTGGTGAACGAGCCGGAGGTCCTGCTGCTGGACGAGCCGCTGGGCGCGCTGGACCTCAAGCTGCGCAAGGAGATGCAGCTCGAATTGAAGGCCATGCAGCAGCAGCTCGGTATCACGTTCATCTACGTCACCCACGACCAGGAGGAAGCCCTGACCATGTCGGACACCATCGTGGTCATGAACGGCGGGCGCATCCAGCAGATCGGCGACCCCAAGGGCATCTACGACGAGCCGAAGAACGCCTTCGTGGCGGACTTCATCGGCGAATCGAACATCATCGACGGCGTGATGCTGGAGGACGACCTGGTGCGCTTCTCCGACACCGAGTTCCAGTGCGTGGACGAGGGCTTTGCCCGCAACGAGCCGGTGGACGTGGTCATCCGCCCCGAGGACATCATGATCGTGGGCGAGGACGTGGGCATGCTGACCGGCGTGGTGGAGAGCGTGATCTTCAAGGGCGTCCACTACGAGATGATGATCGTCTCCAACGACTACAGGTGGAAGGTGCAATCCACCACCATGCAGCCGGTGGGCACCCGCGTGGGCATGACCATCGTGCCCTACAACATCCACATCATGCACAAGCTGGCGAAGGAGGCGTGAGCCATGAAGCGTTCCTGGTATGCCGCGCCCTACGCGCTGTGGATGGTGCTGTTCACGGTGGTGCCGCTGCTGTTCGTGTGCTATTACGCCTTTACCGATTCCAGCGGCGCGTTCACCGTCAACAACTTCGTCAAGATCGCCTCGCCGATGTACGGCCTGGTGCTGTGGGACAGCCTGCGGCTGGCCTTCTACTGCACGGTGCTGTGCCTGCTGATCGGCTATCCCACGGCCTGGTTCCTGGCCGGGCGCGGCTTCAACCACGCCCAGAGCCTGGTGGTGCTGATCCTGCTGCCCATGTGGATGAACCTGCTGCTGCGCACCTACGCCATGATGACACTGCTGGACGACAACGGCGTGCTGAACGCCGCGCTGCAGGCCATCGGCCTGGGCAAGGTGAAGGTGATCGGCACCGAGGGCGCCGTGGTGATGGGCCTGGTGTACAACTACCTGCCCTTCATGGTACTGCCCATCTACACGGTGCTCAAGAAGATGGACTACTCCGTCATCGAGGCCGCCCAGGACCTGGGCTGCAACCCCCTGCGGGTGATGACCCGGGTGGTGCTGCCCATGAGCGTGCCCGGCATCGTCTCCGGCATCACCATGGTGTTCATGCCGGCGGTGACGTCCTTCGCCATCTCCACGCTGCTCTCCAACGGCAAGCTCAGGCTGGCGGGCGA